>NZ_WWRZ01000004.1:148663-410848 GCF_009875595.1 Eggerthella sp. BIOML-A1
CCCGCGGCGGCTCCCACCGTCAAGCCCGCCCTCGTCAAGAAATCGCGGCGAGACAGCGGCGCATGCGCGCCCGTCTGCCCGTGAACCTGCTTCGTCATCGGGATCCCCCCTGTTCCTGCTTCGCGGCGGTGGCTTCTGCCTGCGAGAGCGCGTCCTCCACCGCCTGCCTGACGCCCGCCGTGGTGATGGTGGCGCCGCTGATCGCGTCGATGCCGGCGCCTTGCGCGGCCTCGATCATGGCGGCGAACCTGCCGTCGCGGATGGCCTCGTAGCCTCCGCGGCTCTGGCTCTCGCCCTCCTGCGCGGTTTCCAAACACGAGATGCGGTTGTCCTGCACGAGCAGCTTGACGGTCACGAGGCCCTCCATCCCTTTGCCCGTGCCCGTGTACACGCCGTCGGCGAGCTCGCCTTCGGCCTTCGCGCCCTGATCGGCCTGAACCTCCTGAGCCCACGGATCGTCCAGGCGCATGGCCAGCTGCTCGGCGCTGGCCGCGTCCTTCGACCCCGAGCCTTCGAATCCCGCGCTGCAGCCCGTCATGCCCGCCGCCAGCACCGCGGCCCCGCATACGGCCGCTGCCGTCCTCTTCATCATCGCTCCTCCTTTTCGCACGCCCTACCGGGGGCTTTCCCAACCGTCGGGAACCGCGTAGTCGTGACACGCGTTGCAGTACATATACGACGATCCATGCGCGCCGTGGCAGTAGCTGCAATCGACGGCCTCGCCCTGATGCGACGCATGCGGGTTCACCCCCGCCTCGCCTCCCCAATCCTCGGTGGCGGCCAACACGCCTTCCCAATCATGGCAGCCGGCCGATGCGCACATCTTCTTGTCGGCCGTCACGCCATGGGTAGTCAGATGCCCCGTCTCGTCAGTGGCGAAATCGCCGCGCACCCACGACAGCCCTTCGGCGACCTGATCGGACAACTTCGCTTCGTGGCACTTCAAACACGTAACGTCGGCGCGCTCGTGGGCGTTCGCCATAAGCGTCGCGTCGTTGAAGTAGCCGTCCACGTAGGCGTCCATCGGATCGTGGCAAACGGCGTTGCAGAAGCTCGGCTGCTCATGCCAAACCCAGAAACCCGCGCCCGCCGCCACGACGACCGCCGCGATCACGCCGACCACGATAGGCCAGCGCCTCCCTCTCCGCTTTCCGCTCGGCTTGCTCTCCTCCATGACCCCTCCTTCTCGGTTTCGCGTCCGCTGCTCCGCGATGCCCTCGGCATCGGATCGCCCGACGCCGCCTCGGCCGAGATGCGACCCTGCGTCCGCTTGCTCCCTCATTAGTTCATCTGCGTTCTTTTTTCGTTTCACAAATGAACTTAATGACCTGCATACTAGCATCCTCGCAGGCAAAGAGGAAGCCGCGGTTGACGGCTTCGCGCGTTTCGTCATCGCATGCCGCGAACGCGCAAGGGCACGGAGGGTTCTCAATCGAAGCCGCATGCGCCTTGCCGTGCGGAGCGCCCGCATCGCATGCCGCTCGCACGGCTCGATCTTGCCAAGTCCTCGAGTTATGCGCATCTCTGACATCGAAAACCGTCGAAATCGACCATGTAGCCGAGTTATGAGCACCTTTTCAGAGGGTTTTTCAAGGCTTGTCTCATGCCCCGCCCAACTCCATCTCTCTCTGAACTGGCATTTTACTGAAGCCGTTTCGAATGTCGTCCCCATCAAGCGTCGATTCACCTGACAGAAGTGCGCATAACTCGGGGACTTGGCTTTTTTCAGGCTTTTCGATGGCAGGAGCGCGGCGCGAGCGAGACGAGCGGCATCTCGCTCGGCAACCGGATGCCGCCCTCGCCATTCGCCGTCCCCGTTCCTCCCCCTCGTTGACGAATCCCTGAAACTGTCTATTGACGCTCCGTCAACCAGGGGCGTATGCTGCGCTCATCAGGGGATCGAACGAAACACGCCGCCATGGCGGCGAACCGCAGGATCGTTCAAGCGAACGGGGCAAGGAGGGCGGCATGGCAACCTCGAACGAGAAGGCGCGCAACGCGGCATCGGCCGAGCGTCGAGCCGACATCGTGGCCGCGGCCCGCGAGCTGTACGAGGAGCAGGGGCTCTCGAAAACCTCCGTGCAGGACATCACCAACCGCATGGGCGTGGCGCGCTCGCTGTTCTACCATTACTTCCCTGACAAGGAGGCCGTCACCTCGGCCGTCCTCGACGACTACGTGGCCGACTTCATCGAGGCCACTCATTACTGGAACGCGCAACGGCACCCGGGCGACATCGAAAGCGCCCTTTCCAGCGTCGTAAAGCTCATGCGCCTCGGCGTGTTCGAGCACGACGCGTTCCGCCGCTCGCTGGCCTCGCACGAGAACGCGGCGCTTTACATCGACTTCGTGAACCGCGTGGCCGACCGCGTGGCCACGTACATCGTGGACACCACGGTGCGCGACTACGGCGCGCTGCACGAGATACGCATCGAGCACGTCTACGAGACGTTCTACGTGCTCATCTTGGGCATCGTCGGCTACCTGCGAACGCATCCGGACGTCGACGACGAGGTGCTGAAAGATCTCATCGCCCAAACGCTGCACATGGACCGCGGCGCGAACGGCGCACCCGAAAGCGGATAGAACCTGCGCAGGCGAACCCGCATGCAACGGTATCGATAATCTCATCTGAAGAAACAGCAGGCCGGAAGGCGGCCTGTGCGAAGCGTACCCTGAAGAAGGAGGGTGTCATGTTGTTCCAAGTCTACGGGGAGAACGCCCTGTACCAATGGCTCGGCTGGGCCATCGTGTTCATCGGGTTGATCCTCATCAACGAAGTGGCGCGCCGCACGAAGGCGGGCGGCGTGTTCTGCTTCATCGTGCTGCCCGTCGCGTTGACGGCGTACTTCGTCGCCATTTCCATCGGCGCCGGCATCGGCCAGCAGTGGGCGCTCGACAACCCCACGCACGTGCACATGAACAGCTGGTTCCACTACGCGAAGCTCTACGCGGCCACCATCGGGTGCATCGGCTTCATGGCCATCAAGTACTCGTGGGGCGCTATCGGCAAGGCGCACTGGTTCAAGTGCTTCCCGTTCGTCATCGTGGCCATCAACATCCTCATCGCCGTGGTCAGCGACTTCGAGAGCGCCATCCGCGCCTGGGGCACCACCTGGGTGTCCTCCGAGGGCGTCACGCTGTACGGCGGTTGGCACAACGTGTTCAACGGCGTGGCGGGCATCATCAACATCGCCTGCATGACCGGCTGGTTCGGCATCTACATTTCCAAGAAGCGCCAGGACATGCTGTGGCCGGACATGACCTGGGTGTTCATCATCGCCTACGACCTGTGGAACTTCTGCTACACCTACAACTGCCTGCCCACGCACTCCTGGTACTGCGGCCTGGCCCTGCTGCTGGCCCCCACCGTGGCGGCGTTCTTCTGGAACAAAGGCGGCTGGATCCAGAACCGCGCGTTCACACTGGCCATCTGGTGCATGTTCGCCCAGTGCGTGCCGGCGTTCCAGGACTACAGCGTGTTCAGCGTGCAGTCGGTGAACAACCCGAACGTGAACCTGGCCGTGTCCGTCATCGCGCTTCTGGCCAACATCGCCGCGTTCGCCTACATCATGTACCGCGCCAAGAAGCTCAAGGTGAACCCGTACATGAACGAGGTGTTCGCCGGCACGAAAGACTACGACAAGGCCATGGCGCGCCGCGCCACCCCCGCGGAGCTGGCGGAATCGTAAGAAACCAGAAACCGATCCATGTTTGGGAAGCGGCCCGCAAGGGCCGCTTCTTTTTCGTCCGCCGACGCGTCTCGGCTTGCTACAATGAGGTTTCGACCGTACAGTGCGCGAAGAGGAACCTATGCAGTCCATACCCCAGCTCGTCAACGACCTCGCCTTGCTGCTCGCCGTGGCGGCGGTGGCCACCATCGTCTGCCGGCGTTTCAAACAGCCGCTCGTGCTGGGGTACGTGGTGGCCGGATTCCTCGTGAGCCCCGCTATCGGCTGGATCCCCAACATCGTGGAGACGGCCGACGTGTCCACCTGGTCGCAGATCGGCGTCATCTTCCTCATGTTCGGCCTGGGACTGCAGTTCAGCGTGGTGAAGCTGACCACCGTGGGCCGTCCGGCGCTCGTCACGGCCGTCGTGGAGATGTCGCTCATGATAGCGGCAGGGTTCGCCTGCGGCACGCTGCTTGGCTGGTCGCCGTCAACCAGCCTGTTCCTCGGCGGCATGCTGGCCATCTCGTCGTCCAGCATCATCGTGAAGACGTTCGGCGAGCTGGGCCTGCGCACCAAGGCCTTCGCCCAGCTCGTGTTCGGCGTGCTGGTCATCGAGGACATCGCAGGCGTGTTCCTGCTCGTGGTGCTGTCCACGGTGGCGGTCAGCGCGTCGGTGGACGGCGGTGCGGTGGCCGTGCGTATCGGACGCATGGCGCTGTACCTCGTGGTATGGTTCGCGCTCAGCGTCATCCTCGTGCCGAGCGCCCTCAAGCGCCTGCGTTCCGAGCTCAACGACGAGATCCTGCTCATCGCGTCCATCGCGCTGTGCTTGGGGATGGTGGTTCTGGCCGACGCCATCGGGTTCTCTTCGGCGCTGGGCGCGTTCCTCGCCGGATCCATCCTGGCCGGCACCGTGCAGGCAAAGCGCGTCGACGCGCTGTTCAAGCCCATCAAGGATCTGTTCGGAGCCGTGTTCTTCGTATCGGTGGGCATGCTGGTCACACCCGCGGCCGTGACGGAGAACCTGGGAGCCATCGTCGTCATCGCCTTGGTGGCCATCATCGGACGCTCGCTGTTCTGCGGGTTGGGCGCTCTGTTGTCGGGGGCAACGCTGAAAACCTCGGTGATGAGCGGGCTCAGCCTGGCGCAGATCGGCGAGTTCTCGTTCATCATCGCCGCGCTAGGATCGGCGACGGGCGTGACTCCCGACTTCCTCTACCCCGTCATCGTCACCGTGTCGGTGGCGACGACGCTCGCCTCGCCTCTTCTGGTGAAGAATTCCGAACGCATCTACCACCTCCTCGTGCGCGTCTTGCCCGAAAGCCTGTTCGCACTGCGCCATGAGCATCTGGAGCGCGCGCAGGAAGAGGACGGCGAACCGAACTTATGGGTGGACTACCTCAAACGCTGGACGCTCAAGCTGGGGCTCGTGGTGCTGGCCGGCATCGCATCGGTGGAGGTGCTCATGAACACGGCCCTTCCTTTGCTGTCGGGTTTCGTGCCGGAGGCCGTTCTCAACCCGTTGCTTGCCGCGGTGGGCATCTTCGTGACGGGACTGTTCCTGTCGAACCTGTTCTACACGGGACGAAAGAACGAGTTCGGCGTGCTGTGGATGAAGAGCCGTCGAAACCATGTGCCGTTGGCCGTCCTGATGCTGGCGGGCGGCGCGGCGTCCTGCGGCGTGGTGGCCTACATCGTGCATGCGGCCGGCGCGCGCCAATCGGTGTGGATGTTCGTTCTGGCGGCGACGTGCTCGCTGTTGCTCGCGCGCTCGCGCACGCTGCATTCGTGGTTCCTCAAGCTGGAGACGAGCTTCGTCGGCAACCTCAACGAGTCCATCCTGGCCGAGCGCCTGGCGGAATCCGACGAGGAGGAACGCGCCGGGTGGGTGGAGGAGCGCCTGTACGTGGTGGAGGTCGAAGCGTCGCGCACGCTGCGCCGATTGGGCGCCGAGCGGTCGAGCGACTTCCTGTTCGGCATAGCGCACAACCTGGATCTCATGGCCATCGAGCGCGAGGGCGTGCGCATGGGATCGCAAGCGCTCGCGCGACTGACCAAGGAGGAGCTTGTGCGGCGCATCAACGACCCGGCCGACCCGCTGGGCATACGCGAGGGCGACGTGCTGACGTTCCTCGGCACCGAGAACGAGGTGGACGCCTACCTGCAAACCCTGCTCAAGGAGGACTCCATCGACGAGGCCGATGCCGTCAGCGCATCGTTCGACGAGTACGCGGCCGCGCACCCCGACAAGTTGGATCTCGCATGCGTGTCGCTTTCCGTGGAAGCGGGCTCGCCCTTCGCCGGCAAGACCATCGGCGCCGTCGATTTCAAGGGCTCCTTCGGCTGCCTCGTCGTCGCACACGAGCATGAGAAGCTGCTCAAGATGAAGCCGAGCCGCAACACGCGCCTGTTCCCCGATGACCGCATCTGGCTCGTGGGCGAAACGGCGGCCGCCCAAGCGCTACCGGAAAAAGACGGTGCCGCATGACCGGAGCGCGAAGATCCATGCACTTGGCAGATAGGTACAAGCGAGAAGGATTCGACATGAGCCAGCCATCCGCATTCGAACAAGTTTGTTTCGTAGCCTTTTTCGCAACCTTGCCACTCTACTCCCCGAACATGATATTCAGCCCCGACTTGGCAGGCTTCGACTTGGCCATGCCGTATTTCGTCCACTCCACGTTGGCGAGCGCCATGGTCGCCGGCATGGCAGCCGCGTGCATCGCGCTGTGCGCGAAAGAACCAAGTCGGATAACATTCCTAACTCCTCTTCGAATGACGATCGTCGCGCTTCTCTACCTGACGGGGCTTTTCCTGCTCTTCGCTTCCCTTCTTCTCCCCGGAGTTCCGGTCGAATTGTGCTCCTTGCTCGGAGGAACGCTCTGCGGAACGACGACCTTGCTCCTTTGCATCGCTTGGGGAAGCGTATTCTCCACCCTCACGTTCCGGGAAGCCCTCATTCGCCTGAGCGTCCTGCTGGCCATCTGCGCGCTCATCAATACGGGATTCGTTTACATGGGTCCCGAAACCGGGGTCGCGAGCTTTCTTCTGCTCAGCATTCTCGGACTCGTGCCCCTGCTGATCCGCTCTACGCACGGCGAGTTCGTTCGCCTGCTGAACGTGCAACGCGATGCGAAAAGCCAAGATTCCACCGTGTTCCACTCCTTCTTCTCGGTCGCCCTCGGTCCGTTCGTGGGTTTTTTGCTGTTCGCCTTGACGATGGCGGTACGCAAGATCGCGGTTTTCGGCAACATGTACGCCGAAAGCATCGGCACGATCCTCGCCGTCGTCTCGGTTCTGCCTTTATGGCTTAGGAAGTCGGACAAGCCTCTTTTGCCGTTCGTGTTCCAAATATACCTGCCCATCTTCGCCGCCATATTGTTGTTTCTCAGCAGCTTCCCCACAGGTCATGCGGTGCACAGCATCGGCATGATCGGCATTTACGTGTTCTTCGGCGCTATAGGGGTGCTTGCGCTGGCCTCGTTCTGCGCGATCGCGCACGCGCAAGAGTTCTCGGTGCCTCTGATCTTCGGTAGCTCGATCTCCGCTTTTTGCTTGGTTTCGATCATCGGCTTGCATTTCGGCGATCTTGCGGGCATCAGCGGGAACGAGGAAGCAGTATTGCTTGCGCTTTCCACCCTGTACTTCATCTCGTTGGTTCTGGTGCCCAATATACGCTCGTGGAAAACAATGTACCTCCCTTCGCAGCAGGCGAACAAGCCGAACCTGCTGTCGGACTTGGAAACATGCTGCAATCGGGTTGCCGACAAGGGCGGCCTGTCGAAACGCGAGAGAGAGGTGCTCTTGTTCCTAGGGCGCGGCTACTCCCCCGCCTACGTCGCAAAGAAGATGTTCTTGTCCGACTCCACCGTCCGCTCCCATATCAAGAGCATCTACAAAAAGCTGGACATCCACTCGCGCGAGGACCTTCTGCAGCTTATAGAAAACGAGAACGAGCCGTCTTCGATGACGGATTTCTAAAACCGGAGACTCGTCGCCCAAGCAGCTTCGCTCCGGCGAACCGGCGAACGCCATAAGCGTTTCACCTCGTGTTTTGCGTAATTCCCCAAAAACCGCGATGCTTTCCAGGCGCTTTGCAAGGACTCTTTTCCCAATTCCCTCAATATCGCGATTCCGAAAAAGAAGCGGTTTGCGTAGTCTTTGCCTTGCTGCCCGGCTTGAAGGCAAACCGACCGGCAGCATCTTTCGTGTTAGCTGTTGAGATGAACGGAGAGAGGGATGGATAGGCGTAGTTTCATCAAAGGCGCAGCGCTTGCTGGCGTAGGAACCGTAGGAGCGGGTTTCTTGGCGGCGTGCTCGCCGAACGGAAAAACGGACAGCGACAAGTCCGATGAGAAGAACGTATCCGACGGCAGCGCGACGGAGGGCGCAATCTCTTGGCGGACGCCGCAAGATTACTCCGCGCAAGCAAGCGAAGCCGGTGATTACGATGCGGTCGTGGTGGGCCATGGGTACGCGGGCGTAACCTCGTGCCGAGAGCTGTCCGAGCAGGGTTACCGGGTCGCCCTTCTCGAGTTCCAACCCGAAGAAACGTACATGGCAACGGGCAACGAGAGCTGTGGCGTCAACTCGAACCTTGTCAACAAGATCACCGAAGGCAACCAGTACCATGATGTCGACCCGGTCGAGTACTACCAGAATTGGATGACCATGATCGGCAACCAGGGCAACCCCGGGCTCATCATGAGGTACTGCCAGAACATGGGCGATAACATCGATTGGTACTACGACAGCCTGACCGATTCGGACATCGCCACCTTGAGCCATAGCGGATCCCCCGCAGCAGGCGAAACATGGCCGCACCTGCTGCCCAATATCGGACCCATCAAGTTCTACCCCGGCGTCATATCCGCATATGCGGAAGAGTGTAATCAGACCAAGATCCAGGGATACAACCGCGAAAAGGCGAAAGCCGCAGGAGCGGAGTTCTTCTTCAACACGCGGGGACTGCAGATCCTGCAGGACAATGGCAAGGTGTCCGGCGTCATCGCCGAGAACCGGGCCGACGGGTCGTACCTCAAGTTCAGCTGCAAGGCCGTGGTGGTGGCCACGGGCGGCTTCGCCTACAACGAGGAAATGCTCAACGACCTGATGCCCGACATCAAGAACAACATGATCGAGGGAGAAGCTTGGAAAGATGCCTTCGGCAATGAAAGGTTCGTCGGGGACGCCTCGAATTGGCAGTATCAAGGCGACGGCATCAAGATGGCTCATTGGGCGGGAGCTCATTTGGAGAGCATCATCCCCGGCATGAACGCCAAGCACATCCAAGCACCCACTTCTATGAACAACTTCCCTCAAGCTGTATGGGTCCGCTCCGATGGCAAGCGCTTCATGAACGAGTTCTACCCCGTTGTCGAGCAGCGCGGCGTGCCGAACGTGTATCTGCCCCGAGAGCCCATCTCCTGCGTGTTCGATTCGAACTTCCCCGAGTACCGCCAGTACACCGTGCCGCAACACGGCATGTTCAGCCCGACAACGTCCGCGATCGAAGAGCTAAAAACAGGCATGGACAAGGCTTATCAGAAGTTCAAGGGAACCTGGGTCGAGCCCGAATCCTCCAAGGAGGACAACCAGGCTGGAGCGATGTTCGCAGCACCGGAATTCATCGCGGACGACACGCTGGAGGGCCTGGCGAAGCAGCTCGGGCTCGAAGGCGATGCTGTCGAGACGTTCGTCGCGGAAATCGAGAAGTACAACAAGTTCTGCGAATACGGCATCGACGAGGATTTCGGTCGCTACGCGGAAGTGCTCTTCCCCGTCAAGGATGGTCCGTTCTACGCGCTCGCGGGCAATCCGGGACTTGGCGAGATCATGAGCACCTGCGGCGGAATCATCACCAACGCAGAGCAGAACGCCCTCGATGCCAACTTCGAGCCGATTCCCGGCCTGTACGTTTCCGGCAACGATTGCGGTCGTCGTTTCGGCGTGGAATACATCACCCCCACGCCCGGCGTAAGCCTCGGCATGGCCATCGTGTTGGGCCGCGAAGCGGGCAAGAGCGTTGCCAAGTACCTTGAGACGGTCTAGCTGCTCCCAACAGAGCCGGCACATCGCGCGACCTGTTTTGCAGCATACAGTTTGAAACAAGCTGTCCAAGCTTTCAAAAAGGGCTCCGTCAACAAGATGGAGCCCTTTTCGCACCCTCTCACTGAAGGTTTCGCGTCCCGTCGCACTCGCAACTCGACGCCGAACGCGAAAGGGCCCGCAGCGCGATGCTGCGGGCCCTTCGATCATGCGAGGTCTCGGACGGAGGCTACTTGTCGCGGCCGTCGCCCATCTTCTCGGCCAGGGCGGCCTGACCGGCGGCCAGACGGGCCAGCGGCACGCGGTACGGGGAGCAGCTGACGTAGTCGAGGCCGATCGTGTGGAACGTCTTCACGGAATCGGGATCGCCGCCGTGCTCGCCGCACACGCCGCAGACGAGGTCGGGGTTGCCCTTGTGGCCCAGCTCGACGCCCATCTCCACGAGCTTCGCCACGCCCGGATCGATGGTGGCGAAGGGGTTGTAGGGCAGCAGGCGCTCGGCCAGGTACTGCGGGACGAACTCGGCCTCCACGTCGTCGCGGCTGAAGCCGAACGTCGTCTGGGTCAGGTCGTTCGTGCCGAAGCTGAAGAAGTCGGCAACCGCGCCGATTTCGTCGGCCGTGACGGCAGCGCGCGGCAGCTCGATCATCGTGCCCACGGGGATGTCAAGCTCGACGCCCTGCTCGGCGGCGACTTCGGCGATAGTGTCCTCGGCGACCTTGCGCAGCTTCTCGAGCTCGGCCACCACGGACACGAGCGGGATCATGATCTCGGGCTTCGGGTTCAAGCCCTCTTTCTGCAGCTCGGCGCAGGCGGTGGCGATGGCGCGCACCTGCATGACCGGCAGGATGGGGTACACGATGCCCAGGCGGCAGCCGCGCAGGCCCAGCATCGGGTTCGCCTCGCTCATGCCGTCGATCTGCTCCATGAGCATGCGCTTCTCGGCGATGAGCGCCTTATCGCCGCCCGCGGCCTCGAGCTTGGCGATCTCCACGTCGAGCGCGCGGGGGCTCTCCAGGAACTCGTGCAGCGGCGGGTCGAGCAGGCGCACGATGACCGGCAGCCCGTCCATGGCGCGGAACATGCCCAGGAAGTCGCCCGTCTGGGCGGCCAAGAGCTCGCCCACGGCCTTCTCGCGCACGGCCGGATCCTCGTTGAGGATGAAGGTCTGGATGATCTGCTTGCGGTCGCCCAGGAACATGTGCTCGGTGCGACACAGTCCGATGCCCTCGGCGCCGAAGCCGCGGGACAGCTCGGCGTCCTCGGGGTTGTCGGCGTTGGCGCGCACGCCCAGCGTGCGGAACTCGTCGGCCCACTCCAGGATGGTGTCAAGGTCGCCCGTCATCTCGGGCAGCACGAGCTCGACCGCGCCCAGCACCACGGAGCCGGTGGTGCCGTCGATGGAGATCATGTCGCCTTCCTTGATGACGATGTCGGTGCCCACGACGCTGGCCTGCTTCTTCTCGGCGTCGATGCGCAGCGCCTCCACGCCGCAGACGCACGGGGCGCCCATGCCGCGGGCGATGACGGCCGCGTGCGACGTCTTGCCGCCGTGCGAGGTGAGGATGCCCTCGGCGGCGATCATGCCGGCGAGGTCGTCGGGGTTCGTCTCCCAGCGCACGAGCACGCACTTGCGGCCCGCCTCGGCCACGGCCACCGCGTCGGCGGCGGAGAACACGGCCTCGCCCACGGCGGCGCCGGGGGAGGCGTTCAGGCCCTTGGCGACAACGTCGTAGGAGGCGTTCTTGTCGAACTGCGGGTGCAGCAGCTGGTCGAGCTGCTCGGGATCGACGCGCATGACGGCCTCCTCCTTCGAGATGAGGCCCTCCTTCTCCATCTCGATGGCGATGTGCAGCGCGGCGGCGGCGGTGCGCTTGCCCACGCGGGTCTGCAGCATCCACAGCTTGCCCTGCTCGATGGTGAACTCGATGTCGCACATGTCGCGGAAGTGGTTCTCGAGGGTGACGAACACCTCTTCGAGCTCGCGGCCGGCCTCTTCCAGACCGTCCACGTCCTTGAGCTCGGCGATCGGCGAGGTGTTGCGAATGCCGGCCACGACGTCCTCGCCCTGGGCGTTCACCAGGTAGTCGCCGTAGAACTCCTTCTCGCCGTTGGCGGGGTTGCGCGTGAACGCGACGCCCGTGGCAGAGGTGTTGCCCTTGTTGCCGAACACCATGGACTGCACGTTGACGGCGGTGCCCAGATCGTCGGCGATCTTGTTCTGCTTGCGGTACAGCGTGGCGCGCGGGTTGTTCCAGCTGCCGAAGACGGCCTCGATGGCCAGCTGCAGCTGCACGCTGGGATCCTGCGGGAACTGCACGGCACCGTCCACGACGAGGCTCGGATACGCCGCTGCATCCACGTTCTCGGCGAAGATCTGCTTGAACTCGGCCACGAGCTCCTGCAGGTCCTCGGCGGTGAGATCGGTGTCGGACGCCGCGCCGCGAGCGTGCTTCATAGCCGTGATGGCGTTCTCGAACAGGTCGCCGTCGAGGTTCATGACCACGTTGGAGAACATCTGGATGAAGCGACGGTAGGAATCCCAGGCGAAGCGCGGGTTATCGGTCTGCTTGATCAGCCCGTTGATGGACTGATCGTTCAGGCCGAGGTTGAGGACGGTATCCATCATGCCCGGCATGGACATGGGGGCGCCGGAACGCACGGACACGAGCAGCGGGTCCTCCGCATCGCCGATCTTCTTGCCCATGCGGGCTTCGAGATCCTCGCGATACTCCTGGATGGTGCCGAGCGCGCCTTCGGGCCACGCGTTGCCCGCATTGGCGTACTCCATGCAGGTCTGGCACGTGATGGTGAATCCGGGAGGCACGGGCAGCCCGATGTTGGCCATCTCGGCGAGGTTCGCGCCCTTGCCGCCGAGGATCGCCTTCATGCTGGTGTTGCCCTCAGTTACGTTGTTGCCCTGCGCGTCCTTGCCGAACGCATACACTCGCTTGACTTCTTCAGTCACCTTTTTCTCCTTAACCCGACGTACCGACTT
The DNA here is from genome assembly GCF_009875595.1 of Eggerthella sp. BIOML-A1. Lineage (NCBI taxonomy): Bacteria > Bacillati > Actinomycetota > Coriobacteriia > Eggerthellales > Eggerthellaceae > Eggerthella > Eggerthella sp. BIOML-A1. The sequence goes on from NZ_WWRZ01000004.1 coordinate 161,384, forward strand.
TACCTACCTATACATTGGGAACCCTAGTCTCAGGCTGACCCTATCATATCAGCTGATGGAGGATGGGCTCGCTCATAGTAGCGCAAAATTTCCTGCGCCGTTTCCTCAACGGCACGATTTTCGGTGTGGATGACAATACAGCCCAGTTTGCGCATGAGCGCGCGGGCGTCCTCCAAGTCCCGGTACACGTATTCGGGATCGGCATAGCGCGAAGCGACGGCGCTCGCGCGCCCCAAACGGCGCTGCCGGATGCCGATGAGCACCTCGGGCGTCGTCATCAATCCGAACAGCCGCGTGCGGTCGACCTGCTCGAGCTCCGCCGGAGGCTCGGTGGTGGGATCGAGGGGGATGTTCGCCACTTTGTAGCCCTGCTGCGACAGGTAGATGGACGTGGGCGTCTTCGACGAGCGCGACACGCCCAGAAGCACGATGTCGGCCTGGTGGAGCTCCTGCGGGTTGCGGCCGTCGTCGTGGGCGATGGTGAACTCGATGGCCTCGATGCGCCGGAAGTAGTACTGGTCGGCAACGTGCAGGCCGCCCGGCTTCGTGGACGGCTGCTTGCCCGTCATGTGCGCGATGGCGCCGATGGCGTCCGTCACGAGGTCGACCGCCACGATATCATCGCGGCCGCCGGCGTATTCGGCCAGTTGGCGCGAGAGGTCGCGGTCGACGAGCGTGTAGAACACGAGCATGCGCCCGTCGCCGGTGTTGCGCTTGTGCACGGCGCTGTGCTCGTCGATGAACTCCTTGATCTCCTCGAACGTGCGCACCTTCGGCAGCACCTCGATGACGGGGTTCGTGACGCCGAACTGGGCGGCGGCCGCACGGGCCACCGCCTGGGCCGTCAGACCCACCGAGTCGCTGATCACGTGGATCGTGGGCAACTCGGTGGAGCTTCCGTAGGCGATGAATTCGTCCATGGGCTACTTCGCGCCCTTGGCCATCTTGCCGAAGTCGGCCACATGGGCGAACACGGCGACGAAACGGTTGAGCAGGCGCAGGCGGTTCTCGCGCAGGGCGAGGTCGTCGTCCATGATGAGCACGTCCTCGAAGAACGCGTCGATGGGTGCGCGCAGTGCGGCGAGGGCGGCGAGGGCCGCTGCGTAGTCGTCGGCGGCGAGGGCGTCCTCCACGCGCGCTGCCGCCTCGTCGGTGGCGGCCAGCAGCGCGCGCTCGGCATCGGCGGCCAGCGCCTCGTCCGCTTCGACGCCCAGATCGGCGTCGCGCAGGTTGTTCGCGCGAGCGTAGGCCGTGGCCAGGTCGGAGAACGTGTCGGGATCGTCCACGCGCGCGGCTTCCAGCGCGCGGGTGCGCGCGATGATCTGCGCAGGCTCCTCCACGCCGGTTGCCAGCACGGCCTCCACGGCATCGGGCGAGCAGCCGCCGTCGCGCAGCATGACCTTCGTGCGCGTCACGAAGAAGTCGGCCACCTCGGCGCGGATCGCATCGCGGTCGAAGTCGATTCCGGCATCCTGGTAGGTGTCGAGCGCCGCATCGATGGCGGCGGCCAACGACACGGGCAGGCCCGCTTCCAACATGGCCACGATGCCGATGGCGCTGCGGCGCAACGCGAACGGATCGGACGAGCCGGTGGGACCCTGGCCCACGGCGAACAGGCCGCAGACGGTGTCCAGCTTGTCGGCCGTGGCCACGATCCGTCCCACGTCCGACGCGGGAGGCTCGTCGCCGGAGAAGCGCGGGCGATAATGGTCGGCGATGGCGCGGGCAACCTGGTCGCTCTCGCCGCAGGCGGCGGCGTAGTAGGAGCCCATGACGCCCTGCACGCTGGTGAACTCCACCACGGCGTTCGTCACGAGGTCGGCCTTCGCCAGGTACGCGGCGCGCTCGGCGTCGGCGGCGTCCGCCTCGCTCAGCTGCGCGTCGGCGGCCAGATGCTTCGCCAGGGCCACGATGCGGTCGGCCTTCTCCTTCATGGTGCCCAGCGTCTCCTGGAACACCACCTCGTCCAGGCGGTCGACGTACGTCTCCAGCGGATGCTTGAGATCCTCCTCGTAGAAGAACTTCGCGTCGGACAGGCGGGCGCGCACCACGCGCTCGTTGCCGCCCGTGATGGTGTCGGCGTGCGCCGGGTCGCCGTTCGACACGACGATGAAGTTGTTGGTCAGCTTGCCGTCCGCGTCGTACAGCGGGAAGTAACGCTGGTGCATGAGCATGGCGTCGACGATGATCTCCTCGGGGACGCGCAGAAACTCCTCGTCGAACGTGCCCACCAGCACCGTGGGCTGCTCGCAGAGGTTCACGACCTCCAAAAGCGTCTTCTCGGGAAGCTCGGCGCGGGCGCCCGTGCGCTGCTCGGCCTGCGCCACGCCCTCGCGGATGACCGCCTCGCGCGCCTGCTCGCTCGACACCACGTGCGCAGCCTCGACGACGCCCAGCAGATCGGCGGCCGTGGCCACCTCGTGCGGCCCGGGAGCTAGGAAGCGATGGCCGCGCGTGAGGTTGCCGGCCGTAAGGCCCGCGAACCGCACGGGGATCACGCGCTCGTCCAACAACGCCACGAGCCAGCGCACCGGCCGCGAGAAGTACTCGCTCGTGGTGCCCCAGCGGCACGACTTCGGCCACGAGATGCCCGTGATCACGCCTTCCAGCACGCCGGGCAGCAGCTCGGCCACGTCGCGGGCGGCGATGCTCTTCGTGGCGAACACATACTCCACGCCGTTCTCCTCGCGGCGTTCGAGCGCGTCCACGTCCACGCCCTTACCGCGCGCGAAGCCCGTGGCGGCCTTCGTCGGGTTGCCGTCGGCGTCGAAGGCGATCTTGGCGGACGGGCCGCGGAACACCTCTTCGAGCGCCTCGGTCTCGTCGGCCACATCGGCCACGATGGCGATGAGCCGGCGCGGCGTGGTGTAGACGGCCACGTCGCCGTGCGGGATGCGCACCGCGTCCAGGGCCTCGGGCACCAGCTTCTCCAGCTGGAGGGTCGCGCGGTGCAGGTCGAACGCCGGAATCTCCTCGGTGCCGATCTCGAACGCAAGCGTATGCAGGCTGCTCATCGTCCGGCCTCCTTCCCTGCTTCGTCGTCCTCGGCGGGCTTGATGCCCACCACGTGCTCCATGTACGAGGCGCACACCGCCTTGGCGATGGTGCGCACGCGCAGGATGTAGGCCATGCGCTCGGTGGCCGATATCACGCCGCGCGCGTCCAGCAGGTTGAACGCGTGGCAGCACTTCAGCACGCTGTCGTAGGCCGGCAGCGGCAGGCCCGCCTCCAGCGTGCGCAGGCACTCGGCCTCGCGGTCGTTGAACTCCTGGAACAGGAAATCGGTGTCGGCCACCTCGAAGTTGTAGCGCGAGTACTGGCGCTCGTTCTCCAGGTACACGTCGCCGTAGGTGAAGTTCACGCCGTCGGCGCCGCGGCTCCACACGATGTCGAACATGCTGTCCACGCCCTGGATGTACATCGTCAGGCGCTCCAGGCCGTAGGCGATCTCCACCGGCACGGGGTTGCACTCGAAGCCGCCCACCTGCTGGAAGTAGGTGAACTGCGTCACTTCCATGCCGTCGATCCACACTTCCCAGCCCAGCCCCCAGGCGCCCAGCGTGGGGCTTTCCCAGTCGTCCTCGACGAAGCGCACGTCGTGCGCGTCCACGTCGATGCCGATGGCGCGCAACGACCCCAGGTACAGCTCCTGGATGTTGTCGGGCGAGGGCTTCATGAGCACCTGGAACTGGAAGTAGTGCTGGGTGCGGTTCGGGTTCTCGCCGTAGCGGCCGTCCGTCGGACGGCGGCTGCCCTGCACGTAGCAGGTGCGCCACGTGTCGGGGCCAAGCGAGCGCAGCGTGGTGGCCGGGGCGTTGGTGCCGGCGCCCACCTCGTTGTCGTAGGGCTGCAAGACGACGCAGCCCTGGTCCCCCCAGTATCGCTGGAGGTTCATGATGACGTCCTGGAACGTCGGAGGGAGCTGCGCTGCAGCCCCCTGCTCCGCAGCGGCGGATGCATGTTCGGTTGACATGGTTCTCCTTGTCTCGATCAAACCCGTACCCCCTCGGCCGCGTGCGCTAGTCGAGTAGGCTGAAATCGTTGAGCGGCCAGTACACCAAAGCGCCCCTTCCCGTCACCGAGGAGACGGGTATGGCTCCGAAGAATCGAGAATCCTGCGAATTCGTGCGGTTGTCCCCCATCATCCACAGATAGCCCTCGGGCACCGTGTAGGGATAGGAGACGTCGCTGGCCAGCGTGTAGGAGGGCAAACCGCGGGTGTACGGTTCGGACAGCGCCACGCCGTCCACGTACACAAGGCCGTCCTCGTCGTTGATGTCCACGGTCTGCCCGCCCACGGCGATGCAGCGCTTGATGAGCACGCGCCCGGGGATCTCGGGGTCCTGGAACGTCACGATATCGCCCGGCTCGGGGTCGCGGAAGTAGTAGCTCACCTTCTCGGAGAACACCATGTCCCCCACCATGATGGTCTCCTCCATGGAGCCCGAGGGGATCTTGTAAGCCTGGAACACGTACGTGCGCAGCACCCACGACAGCCCGAATACGAAGGCCACCATGACCAGCAGGCTGAGGAAGGTTCTGAGTATGCCCGGGCTCTGGCGGTCGGCGTGCTGTCCGGAATCCATGTAGTCTGTCTATCCTTTCGAAGCGGGCGCTCGGCGCCCGAACAAGATCACGAGCGTATATGATAGCGCGTCGGCGCAATTCGTCCGGCGCGTTCGACAAAGTTTGCAGAAATTCCCGATCACCGGGCGAAACCCTCGCGACGCGAGAGGCGGGAGGCTATCCCAGCAAGCCCACGTCGCCCAAGGGCCAGAGCACCGCCACGCTGCGCGCCTCCGCCGACGCGACGGACACGGCGCCGAAGTAACGCGAATCTTGCGAGTTCGTTCGGTTGTCGCCCATCATCCACATCATGCCTTCGGGCACCGTGTAGGGGTAGGAGACGTCGCTGGCAAGCGTGTACGTGGGCAGGCCGTCGGTGTAGGGCTCGCGCAGCGCGACGCCGTCCACGTACACGAGGCCGTCCTCGTCGTTGATGTCCACGGTCTGCCCGCCCACGGCGATGCAGCGCTTGAGCAGCAGGCGGCCGGGGATATCGGGGTCTTCGAACATAACGATGTCGCCGGGCTCCGGGTCACGCAGGTAGTAGCTCACCTTCTCAGCAAGCACGCGGTCGCCGGTCATGATGGTCTTTTCCATCGAGCCGGTGGGAACAGCATAAGCGTGCCCCACGTACACGAACGTCAGCCACGACAGCAGCGCAACGAAGCCCGTCCAAGCGAGCAGGCCGAAGAAGCGGCGCAGGATGCCGGGCTTCTGGTACGCAGCGTGCTCTCCGGAATTCACAGGCCCAGATCCTTAAGATAGGCGCGATCGGCCGCGCTCAGATCGACGTCCTCGAGCAGATCGGGTCGCAGGCGCGCGGTGCGCTCGAGGCTCTGCTTGCGGCGCCAGTCGGCTACGGCCGCGTGGTTGCCCGACAGCAGCACCGGCGGCACGCCCATGCCGCGAAACGTCGCCGGACGCGTGTACTGGGGATATTCCAACAAGCCGTCGGCGAAGCTCTCGCCCAGGGCGCCCGTCTCGGCGCCCAGCACGCCGGGCAGCTTGCGCACGGCGGCGTCGATGACCACCATGGAGGCCAGCTCCCCGCTGGTCAGAACGTAGTCGCCCAGCGAGATCACGCGATCGGCCAGCGCGTAGGCGCGTTCGTCGATGCCTTCGTAGTGGCCGCACACGAACAGCAAGCGCTCCTCACGCGACAGCTCGCACGCCACGGCGTCCGTGAACGGCTCGCCGCACGGCGACAGGAACACCGTGGTCGGGCGCGGGCCCGCGCCCGCTATGTCGTCGTAGGCCTCGAAGATGGGCTCGCACTTCATCACCAGGCCGTCGCCGCCCCCGTACGGGTCGTCGTCGGTGGTGCGGTGGCGATCGTGGGTCCAGTCGCGCAGATCGTGCGCCTTGAACTCGAGGATACCCTTCTCCTGGGCGATGCGCATCATGGAGGAGCCCATGACGGAGGCGTACATGTCGGGGAACGTCGACAACGTTTCGATGATCACGGGCGGGTCCTTTCGGGTGCGGGGGCGAGGGCGCGGCCCGCTACAGGTCCAGCAGGCCGTCCGGCAAGTCGACGTCGATGCGGCGCGCGTCCTCGTCCAAACCGACGACCAGCGCGTCCACGAGCGGCACGAGCACGCGCCTGCCCCCGTCGGCGGGCGCGACGCTCAGCAGGAACTGCCCGGGATTCTCCACCACCGACTCCACGACGCCCACGAAGCCCGCGCGCGCGTCGCGCACTTCGAAGCCTTCCAAGCCGTCGGCCTCGGCGGCCAGCGCGCTTTCGGGCAGATCGGCGCGGCGCACGAGGCAGCTGCACCCCACCAGCAGCTCGGCGACGTCGATGGAGTCGACGCCTTCGAACGTCACGAGGAAGGCGTCTCTGCCCGCGTCCTGCACGGACAACACGCGCGCGCGGCGCGGCGCATCGTGCCGAGGCGGCACGAAGGCCACCTCCATGCCCTCTTCCAGCAAAAAAGGAAGACCCGGCGCGCAGCGCGCGACGAGCCCTCCTGTCAAGGTCTTCGTTTTAGATAGCTCGGCAACGTTCGCCCACGTACGCATTTAGTCGAGAAGCTCCACTTCGACATGGGTGTTCGTACGCGATGCAGCGGCACGCGCCAACGTGCGGATGGCCTTGATGACCCGCCCCTGGCGACCGATGACCTTGCCGGCATCTTCTTCGTTCACGCGAACTTCGACGAGAATAGAACCGTCCTCGGCATCGCTCGACGTGATCTCCAGATCGTCGGGAAACTCGACGAGCGGGCGCACGACGGACTCGACGAGACCGACGATGTCTTCCGTCTGCTCGGCCATGATGCTTACGCGTTCTCGCGAGCGCGCTTCAGCAGGCTGGCAACCGTATCGGTCGGCTGGGCGCCGTTCTTGATCCACTGGTCGACCTTCTCCAGGTCGAACTGCACCATGGCAGGCTCGGTGCAGGGGTTGTAGCGACCCACTTCCTCGATGAACTTGCCGTCGCGCGGGCAGCGGGAATCGGCAACGACGATGCGGTAGTACGGGCGCTTCTTGGCGCCGTGACGGGCCAGGCGAATTTTGACTGCCATGAAGATGAACTCCTTTTGCTTCTTACATTCGATTCGATGCGTGCAGCGCGTATGCGGTGCAGCGAAAACAGCAATTGCTTATGATACGGCGTAATCTGCTGTTTGACAAGCGATTACCAAGCAGAATTGTAACGCGCCGGACTTACGAGCGCATCCCCGACCTCCCGCATCCTCGAAAATCCCACGTTTGGCGGCAAAACGCCTCTTTTGCAGGAGAACCGGGCACTTCGCGCGCATCGTCGCCCAAAACGTACGGTTTAGGCTGTGATTCCGTCCGTTTCGGGCGACAACGCGGGCGGCGCGACGGCGATGCGAACGCCGCGACGGCGATGCGGGCGCTATGGCTACAAGGCGCGCTCGGACCGGGCGCGTGGCTAGCCTCAGCTGGGAAGCGCCGCGCCGAAGCAATCCTTGTAGTAGATGTGCATGTCCTCGAAATTGCCCAGAATGCTGCAGAAGCCGCCGGGTATGGTGCCCACGCGCGTGAATCCGAGGTCCTCGTACAGGTGGATGGCGGCCTCGTTCGAAGCCACCACGGCGTTGAACTGCAAGCCGCGGAAGCCCTTGCGGGCGGCCTGCGAGAGCGAGTCCTTCACGAGCTCGCGGCCCAGCCCCAAGCCGCGCGCGCTGGACGCCACGGCGTAGCTGGCGTTGGCCACGTGCACGCAGCGCCCCACGTTGTTCGGATGCAGGATGTACAGGCCGAACAGCTTGTCGTCGATCGCGGCCACTGTGGTCAGCGTCTGCTCGGCGAAGAACGCGCGTGCCGTCTCCATGGTGAGGGGCTCGACTTGCGGGAACGCCTCCCCCGCCTCCACTACTTCGTTCCATACCTTGATCATGCCCGCGAGATCCTCCTCGCGGTACGGCCGAATTTCCAACGCCACGGCGCACGCCCCTTTCGTAAAGTCAACGCAGGCAGTATAGCACCGGCACCCCGCTCGAGGGCGCCGGCGTGCCGGCTATTCGGTCACCAGCTCGCGCACGTCCACGCGTTTCACCTTGCGGGCCGACACGTAAGCAGCCACGAGGAACACGAGCGCGAGCCCCATCGCCAGTCCCGACACCATGAGCGGGTTGGCGTCCAGCGAGAACTGCGACACCCCGAACAGGCTGAACAGCTTGCTGACCAGCCATCCTCCGCCGAGCGTGGCCGCCGTCGCCCCCAGCGCGCAGCCGACGAGCGCCACGCAGAAGAATCGCAAGGCGAACTGCACGCGCAGCGCATGGCAGGTGAAGCCGAGCGCGCGGTACGTGCCGAGGTCGCGTCGCTCCACCGTGAAGAAGTGACCGATGATCAGCGACACGGTCAAGAACACGAGCGCTGCGGCCACGAGCGCCATGCCGTAGTTCAAGAAGACGAACAGGCTCTGGATGAGCTCCACCATATCGCTCGTGCCGGAGAACAGCCCGCCTGGCCGCGCGTCGATCCCATCGCCGAAGCGCGCTTCCAACGCGGCGCGCGCCTCGTCGGCCTTGCCCGGATCGGCGAGCGCGTACTGGCGCGGCACGCCGGAGGCGTAGAGGTCGCTGCCCGTCAGGTCGCACAAGCCGCCGAACGTGAGCACGCAGCCGTACCCCGCGTTGAGCATGCCAGACAGCGTGCCGCACACGAGGAAGGAGCGCTCGGTGCCGTCCACGCCTCTCACCGCGAGATCGTCGCCCATCTCAAGGCCCATGAGCGCAGCCAGGTTCGTGCCAACGAGCACCTCGTTGTCGTAGAGCGGCGCGCGCCCTTCCGAGGTGTTCGACACGAGCGAGGTGTCGGTGAGGCCCACGAACGTGCGGATCTCGCCTCCGAGTTTGACCATCGTGAATGACTCCTGCCACTTCCGCTCGATGGGACTCACATCCTCGATCACGCGTTCCACCTCCTCGAAATCGAGGTCGGGCGAAACCGCAGCGACGGTCACGTCGCTTCTCCATATCCCGAATGTGTCGTAGGCGGCATCCGGCTTGCCGAGCGTCCCGCAGACGCCGAACACGAGCACCACGAACGCGCTGAGCAAAAACGCGCAGACGGCCAGCCCCACGTAATGCCGCTTCGCGGAGACGACGGACCGCAGCGCGAGCTGCAGGTTGAGTCGCGCGCCGGTGATTGGCCGCGATGCACGGCTGACGAAGCTCACGTCCTCCGTCCCTGCGCGCAGCGCGACGAGCGGCGAGATGGCTCCGAGCTTGCGCGCGCGCAAGCAAACGACCGCCGCAACGAACGCGAGGAGCGCGGCCAGGGCCGCGAACACTTCGACGGGCACGGCATCGTTGCTTGCGAGCACGCCGGTCAGCGGGGCGAAGAACGGGAGCGCGAGCGGGAGCGCCGCCGCAGCCAACGCGAAGCCCAACGCGAAGCCCGCGAGGCTCGCGCCGACATGCTCGACGATGAGGACCCCTGCCAGCATGCGCTGATCGAGGCCGACGGCCTTGAGCATGCCGTAATCGGCGTAATGCTCCTCGATGGACGACGAGATGGTGTGCGCGCAAATGACGAGCGCCACCACGAACAGCAGGCAGGCGAACGCGCCCATGACCGCGGCTCCGATGACCACCACCATCATGGCGTAGCCGGCCAGCGTCGTCGAGCTGAACACTCCCGGCGCGATCGCGCCCCAGGCCGTGTCGTCGACGATGGCGCGGGTCAGATCCGACGGCTCGGCCCCGCGCGAGCGCGCCTCGTCCGACAGGAACACGTTCACCTCGACGAGCCGGTGCGCGAACGGCCCGGCCGAGTAGATGTCGACGGGCTCGCCGCGCACGGCGACGGCCTCGTCTACGGCGCGCGCAAGCTCTTCATAGGTCTCGAGCGCCACCTCGTAGCGCTTGAGCTCCATGAACGAGGTCCCCATCTGCGGATCCTCGATGAACCCGGCGACGGTGAGCGTTCGGGATCGCGCGCCCACCTCGAGCGTCACCGTGTCGCCGATCTCCAGACCGGACGAGGCCTTCAGCGGAAGCGGCACGTACGCTTCGCCGTCCCCCGGAGGCTGCGGATCGTCGGCGAACCCGGTGCCGTCGGGCGTGAGCAGCTTGCAGGACGCGCCTTCGCCCCATGCCTTGTAGAGCACCGCCAAAGGCGGGTTTTTGTCGGCGCCCTCCCCCTCCCCGTCGTCGAGCAACGTGGGGATGTTGAGCGCGCCGTTGGTGCGCACCTCTCCCACCTCGTCGAGGCCTTCGAGCTCCCTCGCCGCTTCATCGGTGAAGCGAGACGACAGGTCGTACGCGTACACGTCGCCGGCTCCCGCCTCGACCAGCGCCTCGGTCTCGCGCGCGTTCAAATCGACGTACATGCACAGAGCGAACGTGAGTGCGGCAGCCGTCAACGCCATGAGGAACAGCAAGCCGAGAAACGGGCCTTTCCCGCTTTTGATCCCTGCCGCCACCAGCGTGCGGATGAGTGCCATGATGACCGCCCCCTCACCAGGAAAGCGAAGACAGCCAGGCACTCACCTGGGCTTCGCGCGCTTTGACGTAGGCCACGCCGCCGCTTGTGCACCAGGCGGGCAAATCCAGCTCGCCGCAGACGGCGCCGTCTTCCAGGTAGAGGATGCGGTTCGCGCGCACGGCACATTGAACATCGTGGGTGACCATGCAGATGGACTGGCCGTTGCCGTTCAGCTCGCACAAAAGCGCGAGCACCTCGATGGTGTTCGCGCGGTTGAGCGAGCCGGTGGGCTCGTCCGCGAACACGATGTCGGGGTCGTTCACCACGCTGCGCGCCACGGCGCAGCGCTGCTGCTGGCCGCCGGAAGTCTGGCTCGGCAGATGGTGCGCTTCCTGCGTCAGCCCCATGCGCTCGATGAGCGCGCTCGCGGCCGCGCGCGTCGCGGCCGTCGATCGGCCCTTCTTGAGGTAGCCGGGCACGGCCACGTTCTCGAACAACGTGAGGTTCGACACGAGGTGCGCCTGCTGGAACACGAACCCGAAGTGCTGGGCGCGCAGCTCGGCCATGTCCCGCTCGCGCAGGCCGGTGACGGATCCTCCCCGGTAGCGCACGTCGCCGGCCGTGGGCGTGTCCATGCCGGACAGGCAGTAGAGCAGCGTCGACTTCCCCGAGCCTGACGGCCCCATGATGGCGGTGAAGTCGCCTTCGTGCAGCACGAGGTCGATGTTGCTCAGCACGTGCGTCTGCACGCCGTCGGCAGCGTAGCTCTTCGAGAGCTTCTCGGTTTCGATGATCGGTGTCTTCATTGGCGGCCTTTCAGATGAGTCTGTCGTCTGAAAGGGATCATAGCCGCACCGACATTAAGGAATCCTTAAGAGATGCGACATCTTGAAACACCGTCAATGCCGTGACCTGCGTTTTTAGAAACGTCAAGACCATCAACGCTGGGAAAACGCCCATTCAGGATATCCCAAGGATATGGAGGAAGCGAGACGGGAACCATGCTCAAGGGGCAGTTCGATCGTCACGCGCAGGCCGGGGTCGGCGTTCTCGAGGCGCACGGCGCCGCCCATCTGCTCGACGAGGTAGCGGACGATGAACAGGCCGAGGCCCGCGCCCGGCGCGCCGTCCGCGTTGGCGCTGCGGTAGAAGCGGTCGAAGGCGAACGGAAGGTCTTCGGGCGCGATGCCGGGCCCGAAGTCGCGCACCTCGATGCAGTACCCGTCGCCCTGCGCGCTCCCGGTCACTTCGATAGGGGATCCCGGAGCGTACTTGCTGGCGTTTGCGACGAGGTTCTCGAGGGCTTCGGCAAGACGCTTAGGATCGTGCGACACGACCGCCTGGTCGAGGCGTCCGAGTCGTACGGAGTCGCCGACTTCGAAATCGGCCACCGCCTGGCGGACGGCGCGGTCGATGGGGGCGCCCTCGCACGACACCGCGATGCGGTCGAGATCGGCAAGCGCATGCAGGAACAAGTCGTCAGTGAGCGATGTCACTTCATCGCATTTTCGCACGATGGTCCGCGCGAAGCCCGCGCGCTCTCCCTCGTCGCGAGCAAGCCCCAGCTCGAGCGCCTCGGAGTAGGCGCGGATGGACGCGATGGGCGTCTTGATGTCGTGCGACAGCGCGGCCACCGTAGTCTTGCTCTGCTCGAGCGCCTCGGCCTCCGCTGCGCGAGCACGCTTGATCTCCTTGCGCATGTTGTCGAATGCCCAGGTGAAACGTCCGAACGGGTTACCGCGCTCGTAGCCGAGCGGCAGGTCGAGGTTGCCGCGCGCCACCTCGTCGGCGAACGATTCCAGCCGCGAGAACGGTCGCACGACGCTTGCGTGCAGGGAGCCGGTCACGATCCAGACGGCGGCGACGCCGACCGCGCAGAGGGTCCACACGAGCGCGAACGGCAGGCCGCCGCGCTCATCAGCGACGCTGCGCAGCGTTTCCTGCGCGTCGGCGAGCGCCCGATCAGCGTCTGCGAACCCTGCATCGACCGCCAGCTCGGCGCGCGCACCGTTGAGGGTGACGACGCCTTCGCGCGCCCGCGAGGCCGCACTATCCTGCACGAGCGCCGCCGTCGCCACAGCGGTCGCGATCGCCAGCGCGAGCGTCGCCGCGAGCGCGCAGGCGAGCAGCCGGTTCCTGGCAGCGCGCGCCTCGCGGCCGGTCGGAGCCGTTCGCGCCCGCGTCACGACGGCTCCCCCGACGCGTCGAAGCGGTAGCCCCGGCCGCGCACGGTTTTGAAGTAGGCCGGGCGGGAGGGGTCGTCTTCCAGCTTCGCGCGCAGCCAGCTCATGTGCACCGACACCGTCTGCGGCTCCACCTCGGTAAACGCGCCCCACACCTCGGCCAGCAGGCGCTCCTTCGACACGGCCTCGCCTTCATGGGCGATCAGGAAGCGCGCGAGGGCGAGCTCCTTGGGCGACAGCGGCACGTTCTCGCCATGCTTCGCAAGGGTGCCTGCGCCCTCGTCGAGCGAGAACGGACCGGCCGCGAGCACGCCGCCCACGCTGCCCGCGCGCCCCTGCGAGCGCCTGAGCAGAGCGTTCACATGCGCCAGCAGCTCGCGCAGCGAGTAGGGCTTCGGCAGGTAGTCGTCGCCGCCCGTGTCCAGCCCTACGATGCGGTCCGTCTCGCTCGTGCGTGCCGAGGCGAACACGATGGGCACGTCGCTCGCCCGCCGAAGCGCCGCGCAGGCGGCGAACCCGTCGTCGCCGGGCAGGTTGATGTCGAGCAACACGAGGTCGAACGGGCGCGCGACCAGCACGTCGTAGGCCTCCTCGGCGCTTGCGGCGCGCTCGACCGCGAATCCCTCGCTCTCGAGATAGCGCGCCGCGATGGCAGACAGGTCCGCATCGTCGTCGACTATGAGAATGCTCGGCACGGCTCTCCCCTCCCAGTAGATTCGCGCGCGGCGCGAAAACAATGCGCCAGGTTGGCGCTAGCAAGCCAGCGAGGCCGGCCGCAGCGTCGGCACGTTCCGCTGGCCGAAGGCCGGCGGAACCCCCTACTCGCCCAGCATGTCCTGGAGCTTCTTGAGGTCGGCCATGTTCATGCCGCCCATGCCGCCGGGCAGTCCCATGCGGCGCCTGCGGCCTTTCTTCCCCTTCTTCCCCTTCTTGCCGCCCTGCATCTCCTCCACGGCAGGCATCATCTTCTTCATCATCTTCTTCGTCTCGTTGAACTTCTTCATGAGCTGGTTCACGTCCGAGACGCTCACGCCTGCACCGGCCGCGATGCGCGCACGGCGCGAGCCGTTCAACAGCTCGGGCTTCTCGCGCTCGGCCTTCGACATGGAGTTGATGATGACCTCCATGTGGTCGAACGCATTCTCGTCCACCTGGCCGGCGGCCATGGCCTTGTCGCCGCCCGGCAAGGCCGACAGCAGCTTCGATACGCCGCCCATCTTGCGGATCTGTCGGTTCATATCGATGAAGTCGTTGAGCGTGAGGTTCGCGCGCATCATGCGCTCGGCTTGCTCCTGCTCGACCTCCTCCTGCTGCACCTTGACGGCGCTCTCGATGAGGCTGACCACGTCGCCCATCCCCAGGATGCGCTTCGCCATGCGGTCGGGGTGGAACTCTTCGAGCGAGTCCGGCTTCTCGCCGGACGAGATGAACTTGATAGGCTTGCCGGTGACCTGCTTGATGGAAAGCGCGCCGCCGCCGCGGGCGTCGCCGTCCATCTTCGACATGATAACGCCATCGAAGTCGACGCGCTGGGAGAACGCGCTGGCCACGTTCACCACGTCCTGGCCGGTCATGGCGTCCACAACCATGAGGATCTGGTCGGGCTTCACGGCGCGCTTGATGTTCTCGGCCTCGTCCATCATCTCGTCGTCCACGTGCAAACGGCCCGCCGTGTCCACGATCACCACGTCGCGCAGGTTGTCGATGGCGTCCTGGATGCCCTCCTGCGCGATCTTCACCGGATCCTGGCCGTCGCCGCGGTACACGCGCACGCCGATCTCGCCGCCGAGGGTTTCCAGCTGGTCGGCCGCGGCGGGGCGGTACACGTCGCAGGCCACGAGCAGGGGCGAATGGTTCTCCTGCTTCAGGCGGTAGGCCAGCTTCGCGGCAGCCGTCGTCTTGCCGGAGCCCTGCAGGCCTACCAGCATGATGACGTTGGGGATGCGGCTGCTCAGGACGAGCTTGCTGTCGGTGCGGCCCAACAGCTCGGTCAGCTCGTCGAGCACGATCTTGATGACGTTCTGCGCCGGCGTGAGCGAATCGAGCACCTCGGCGTCGAGGCAGCGCTCCTTCGTGCGGGCGACGAACGACTTCACCACCTTGAAGTTGACGTCCGCTTCCAGAAGCGCCATGCGGATCTCGCGCATGGCGTCGTTGATATCGTCCTCGGTCAGGCGACCCTTGCCGCGCAGACCGCTGAATATGCCCTGCAGGCGCGTCGATAGGTTCTCGAGCATGGTAGATGACTCCTCGTCGTATGCGTCGATTGAGCGTAATGCATGGAATTATACGCCAGCAAGACCCGCCGAGCCACAAACACACAAGCAATCCGAGCGCTCGTCAGAACCATCCGCCGCGGAGGCATCCGTTGCGGAATACTTTTTCAAACAGGAAACAATAAAGTATTCCGCATTCGGAATACTTTATTGCCATCGAGCAAACCAACGCGTTCGGACGGTTATAAGCTCTTCATCGGAATCACCCTGGAAATCGCAAGATCGAAAGGATGGAGCTCGTTTTCTTCTTCGTACTCAAACGTAACGCACGATCCGTTTTCGTATTCCATGCGTTCCAGATTTCCTCTTGCATCGTACCCAAAAGAAATGCTTCCGCAGAACGTATCACCATAGTACTCGTCGCAAAATGTCACCTGTCCACGACCGTCAGAGCAAACGCGCGCGAACCCTTCGACAGAACGCAGCGGAAGGAAAATGACGACAGGCTCTCATTTCTGCCCCACCGTTTTAACATACATGAGCTTTCCTGCGAATAATCAAGAATACTATCGACGCGGCAATACCTGCCGGTATCGCGAACATCGGCAAGCACATGATCAAACTCGAGAATATCATAGGGACAATATCAGCATCACTCGTATGCCCTTCGGCAGTCCAATAGCCAGCACAATAGACGATGCTTGAAACGACTGCGGTCGGACAGAAACAAGATATGAAAAGGTCTGAAAAGCTTCTGCTCGTCTTACAACATAAAGTCAAGGCAGTCGCAGCAATCACAAGGGTCAGCAAACCACTCCCTAACACGAAAGCCATAGCGACCTTCTCAGCTTCTTCTATGCTGTAGGACATGAAATACGCGGGCAAAAGCGCAGGAACGCCTATCATAAAGACTATGGACAACACTGCCAACAAGCATCCCGCAGCAAAGCTACCCGAACCTCGATCGACATCCCTTTCGAAAAAGTAAAAGATCTTCAAAGCCGTTCCTCTATTCATTTTTCAGATGCACTTTCACAAGAGCGTTGGATACGAAAAACTTATGCGGTAGCGCATTCTACGTCAATTGGCCAAACATCGTCTGTCCTGCACGCGACAGAATCGAAGCCATTGTTGAAGGATTTTCTACTTTTTGGTATTCATACTCAAAAGAGTAAGCTGAAGCATATGCATTAGCTATCGAAATGGATTTGAGATTTCCGTAGTCATCATAAGCGAAAGCGCGCTCCTCAATCACTCCAAGACCTTCTTGAGATACAGAAACAGCGACCAATCTACCAGACTCATCGTATTCGCATGACTTCGAGTAGCTATCATCTTCGTAGTTGCCGCTCACGCCGATAAGAAACCCGGTTTCGTCATAACACGACGATCTCGCATAGCTTTCCCCATTTTCCGTTTTCGATTCGCTTGATATTTCCGCCAAACCACCTTCTGGACTATACGAGTAGCGATCCACGCCAGAAGCACGAGTAACTTTATCGGAGCCAAAGCTCACTTCAGATTCCCACTCAGCACTTAATAGTCGCCCTTCGCCGTCCGGAGTGCATTGGAACCTCGTCGAAGTTACGACGGTACCTGCAGTTTCGTCTGACAACTTCTTCTCAACGATTCGTCCGACTGGAAAACCCCTCTCATCGAACTCCGACTCGACGACCACGATATCGGAGCCGCTGTCCTGGTTGCGATAAACCGCTCGGATAACATTTCCTCTATCGTCGAGTTCCATGGTTGCTATATTCTGAACCACGTTGACCGCACTACCATCATGAATTGTAGCGTGAGCATCGATGCTTTTTAACACGAACGCAGGTTGCAAATTAGCATCTTCTTGCTCTTCATCACCTGCATCATGGACTCCGTTGCCCGAACATCCGAACAAGCAAAGTACAGCGATCAAGCTAAAAGCAGTCGTTAGACCCCTCATCGTTTTCACTCCGCCCCTCCTTAACAAAGCGCAACTGCTTTCCACTAGTCGCTCTAATCGAATTAATCCGAGCCTTGTACACTTCCTTTGATGACTTGTTATAGCAAGTCATCAAAGGAAGTGTAGCACATACTCTGAAACCATGAAAAGCGACGGCCGTAGAATAATACTGGGCAAGACAATAAAGATGCTGCGCGAGGAGCAACACCTTTCCCAACGTCGTTTCGCTCTTATGGTGGGTACGAACCAAACTCACTTATGGCAAATCGAGTGCGGCCAGGTGAGCGTCGGGATCGATCTCTTGTGCAGGATTGCCGATGGACTCGATATCAAGGTCAAAGATCTCATAGATTTCTAAAAACCAGCTTTGCAGACAGCCGATTCAACCACGCCATAATCTTCAGGAACGCAAGATCAGGACAGTCCCAACAACGCTTCCAACCGCAAGCGGATGTAGCCGTTCAAAAGCTCCGTATACCGCTCGTCGAGCGGGAAGTCGGAGTGCGGAGCAAACTCGAAGCCGCGCAGCGTCGCGAGACGATCGCGCAGGTCGTCCGTCATCACGCGTTTCGCCTGATAATCCAGCAGCACGTTCGACGGGCTCTTGTACCACGCGGCTGATCGATCCAGGTCGGAAGCCGTCAAACCCGCGTCGATGTCGCGGATGAACAGCGACAGGTTGTTGTCGAAGATGGGCGCAGCGGAAACGAGCGAGCGCGTCCGGTTGTCGAACAGGAATCCGAAGTTCCCAAGATGACGATCGTCGTTGGCGATCAGCGCGTCGAAGACCGTCATTTCCGAGAAACGCTCGAACGCCTCCGTCCCCTGTTCGACGTAGACCGCCGCCACCTCGTCGAACGACAGCGTGCCGAACATGCTGGAGAACGTCGCGAAGCCGGTGTCGCGACTCGTGAACAAGGGGCTGGCGCTGCACAACTCGCCATGCCATCGCGCCAGATCGTAGGACGCATGGGAAAAGCCCAGGGCTTCGGCCAGCTGCGCCGCATAGTACTCGGCATGGGGCTCGAGCCCGTTCGAGTTGGGAGCGCCGGCCTTGTACAGATAGCGCTCGCCGTCGACGACGCGCCAGGCTTTCGGAAACTGGCCGCTCGTGGTCAGCTCGCCCGACAGTCCCTCCGGCACCCTCGACGTGTCGATCACGCCCGAGAACGCCGCCGTGGCGACGAGCTCGTCGAACGGATTCTCGTACAGGTTCTTCTCCGCGAACATCGCCTTCGACCCGTCGGGAACGACCCAATACGCATCGTTGAGCGAAAGGCCGTTGCACGCGTCGAGCATCTGCATCGCGTCGTCGAACCGTATGCCGTACTGGCGCACGATACGGGAGGCGAACGTCCGGTTCTTCGAAAGGGTGCGCGATTCGATCCACCGCTCGAACGAAGCCGCGTCGCCCGTCACGCGAAACGGCAGCAGCCCGCGCTCCGACTCGTCGCATTCCGCGCTCGCGCAACGCACGGCGCCGCTCGCGTCGCGCACCAAGGTGAACGACGCGAGGTCGTCGTCGTAGAGCTTCAGCAGGTATGTCCGCGTTTCCTCCATGCGCTCATTCTACCATCGCGCCGCGAAGCGCGTTCGGAACGCTTTTCCAACGTACGGCGCCGAAAGGCGTCTCGCGCTCGGATACGCCGCCCTTTAGAAATACCGATTGATCCCCGATTCGTCCTTCTCGCGGCGGATGGCGCCGCTGCCGACCAGGTGGTTGAGGATGACGACGCCCTCGGTGACGATGCACCAGCGCTGCACAAAGGATATCTCCTCCCAGGTGGGATACGGGACGTTCCACTTGATGGCGCGGATGACCTCCTCGCCGGCCAGCCCCGGCCGGTCGCGCACGATGCCGCACGTCTCCTCCAGGCGCTCCAGGTGGTGATCGCGCAGCCAGCCGATGCGCTCGTCGAAATCGTCGCGCGGCTCGCCGTGCGCGACGAACAGTTTCTCGCAGCGCAGCGCCCGCACCTTGTCCAGGCTGTCGAGGTAGGCCTGCAACCCGTCCGCTCCGTCGGGGAACAGCGCGATGCTGGGCGATATGACGAACAGCACGTGGTCGCCGCCGAACAGGATGCGCGATTCGGGCTCGTAGAGCGCCAAGTGCCCGGGCGTGTGTCCGGGCGTCTCCACCACGCGAAACCGGTAGCGCCCCACCTCGATGGCATCGCCGTCGCACGACGCCACGAGCTCCAGTCGCGAGGCGTCGAACAGGCGCGGCTCCACGGCGTAGCGCGCGTACCCCGACGCGTCGGACGGCGGCACGCCCTCGGCCGTGAACGCGCGCCGCGCCGCATCATAGGATGAAGCCGCGCGCGACGCGCGCACCGACTCGAAGTCCACGGGGCTTACGTACAGCTTCGCGCCGGGCAGCGCCAAGCGGTCGACTAGCCCCGCATGGTCGAGATGCAGGTGCGTGAGGAAGAAGCGCATCCGCGTGCGGTCGACATCGAGCTCGGTCAACGCAGCGTCGAGGATAGCGAAGCCCTCGTCCGACGGCGCTCCGGTGTCGATGACGAGCGTCTCGTCGCCGTCCTTCACGATGTAACAGTTCGTGTCGTTCGTGGAGATGTTCTGAAACGGCACGCGCACCTCGAACACGTCGGGGTCATGATGGACCTGGACGAACGCCATGCTACGCCCGCTCGTCGAACTCGCCGACCAACGCACGAGCGAAATCGTGCGCGTCGAAGTCGCGCAAGTCGTCCAACCCTTCGCCCACGCCGATCTTGAGCACGGGCAGCCCCAGCTCATGGGACACGGCCAGCGCGATGCCGCCCTTGGCGGTGCCGTCGAGCTTCGTGACGATGACGCCGTCCAAATCGAGCGCGCGGTCGAACTCGCGCGCCTGCGAAAGGCCGTTCTGGCCGGTGGTGGCATCGGTGACCAGCACGGTGTACACAGGCAGCTGCGAACGCTTGCGCACGACGTTCACCACTTTCTCCAGCTCGCGCATGAGGTCGGCCGACGTGTGAAGGCGCCCCGCCGTGTCGATGAGCACGAGGTCGGCGCCGCGGCTCTCGGCGCGCTCGATGGTGTCGTAGCACACGCTGGCCGGATCGCTGCCGCGCTCGCGGGTGACCACCTCGACGTTCGCGCGCTTCGCCCACACTTCCAGCTGCTCGATGGCCGCCGCGCGGAACGTGTCGGCGCTGCCGAGGATGGCCGTGCGGCCTGCGTCGGTCGCCTCCTTCGCCAGCTTGCCCACCGTGGTGGTCTTGCCGGTACCGTTGATGCCCACGAACAGCACGAGCGCGGGCTGGCCGCCCAGCACGTCCTCGCCACCTTCCGTGAACGTGGAGGCGATCTGGTCGTTCAGCAGGTCGAGCACGGCGTAGGCGTCGGGCAGCGCCTTGCGCGTGGCCTGATCGCGCAGGCCCTCCACGATCTCGGCGGCCGCGGCGCCTCCGACGTCGGCCAGGATGAGCGTCTCCTCGAGGCCGTCCCAGAACTCCTCGTCGAGATCGGGGCCGCGGTCGAGCAGGACGTTCATCTGCTCTTTGAACTTGTCGCGCGAGCGGGTAAGCCCCTCGCTGATCCTATCGAAAAATCCCATGTCGGGCTCCTTTCTTGGTCGCCTGAACAGTGTATCCCAAATGAAGCTGCGCGTCAGCGGCGCGGATCCTCCTCCTGCTCCCTACGCATATTGCGCAATGAGCGCGTATAGCCGACGAAAGGGAAGAACGAGAACACGAACCCGGCGGCGAACACCGCGCAGGCCGCAAGGCACGCCCACGACCCCGGCACGTTGCCTTGGACGGAGAGCCGCGCCTGCAACGCGAAGAGCAGCGCCGCCGCCAGCGCGCAGACGAGCGCCGCCCAGCCCAAGCCCGTCCGGCTCGCGCCGATCGTCTCAGCCTGCGCGTCGTCGTCGGTGTACAGCGGGACGGTGCCGGCCTCGGCGCGCACGATCTGCCACGACGAACCCATCGCAACGCTCTGCCAGCCGCCGATGCGGTACAGCTCCTGCGCCTCCGCCGAGAAGTCGCGCTGGAAGTCCACCGCGTAGTCGTACGCATGGGGCTCGCCCGCCTCGAAGCGGTACAGGATCCCGCACGAGAACCCGCTCAGATGCCATCCCCGCGCGCTCATGTCCGCGAGCATCGCCATGTCGTGCTCCGGCATAATGGCCAACCCGCCGCACAACCGGTATCTAGCCATGGTTCTCCTCGCCCGCCTCTCCCAGCTGCGCCTCCGCGAAGGCGACCAGCCGCTTGCGCCGAACGAAATCGCGCTCGAGCACCGCGCGCCCCTCGTCGGTGGCCGCGTACAGGATGCGGCTCTCGTCCTCGGCGATCTCGACGATCCACCCCGCCGCCTTGAGCTTCTTGAGCGTCGTGTACATGGTGGCCGGCCCGATCTTCACCGCGCCGTCCGTGGACTCCTCGACGCCCTGCATGATCCGGTAGCCGTGCACCGGCTCGAGCGTAGCCAGCAGGATCAGGAAGATGCTGTCGGACAGCTCCCCCGTCTCGTACGGGCTCTTCTTCGCCATTTCGTTCCTCTCGTATATCCATGATGGATACTATGCTACAATGAGACTGCTTGCAAGCGAACAATCTTCGATCTTCCCACTATACTCTATCTGGAAATGGAGCGTCCCATCATGGCTGAAGAGCGTTTGGAAGCGTCGGCTGCAAGCGAGCAGGCAGCAGGAAATTTCGCATCAGGAGAAAGCTCCCCTTGGGGCAAGGAGCGCGGCAACCGGGCGTTCCGGATCATCACGCTGATCGCCCTGCCCCTTCTGTGGATCGGGTTCTTCCACTCCCTTTTCACGGGCAACGAGGGCAACATGTCCAGCTATTCGCTCGTGATACTCATGTTCTCGCTGTTGAACGCGGACGTGCTGATCAAAGGCGAGAAGCTGTCTAACAAGGTGCTCGACGTGCTAGCGAAGACCAACTGCGTGCTGCTGTTCCTCTGGGCAGCCGCCACCATCGTCCACGTGCTAGTGAAGTAGCGATCCGCAACCGGAGGATGAGACACTTACCCCGCCCCTCCGTCTCATCCTCATCTCCTCCTCTCGCAGCCAGAAGCTCGAAACGTCACCGGTTCGGAACGCGTTCTACATGAAGGAAGGCCGGCGGGCGTGCCGCGCGCAGTTCCGCACGAGCCGAAACGCCCAGCGGGCGTTTCGTGCGAGCTCAGGACTGTTTGAGCACGGCATGCCCGCCGGCCTTCGCAACACGCAGGTCAAAAGCTATTCCGCGTGCCGCAGCGCGTTCTCGAGCTTCTGGCTGACTACCTTCGTCACGCCGTCCGCCTGCATGGACACGCCGAACAGCATATCGGCCATCTCCATGGTGCGCCGCTGATGCGTGATCATGATGAGCTGCGTGGTGTCGCGAAGCGTGTCGAGGTACATCGTGAGACGGCGCAGGTTCGAGTCGTCGAGCGCGGCCTCCACCTCGTCGAGGATGTAGAACGGCGTCGTGCGGATGCGGTACACCGCGAACAGGAGCGCGAGCGCCGTGAGCGACTTCTCGCCGCCCGACATGAGCATCATCTTCGTGATGCGCTTGCCGCGAGGCTGCGCCGTCACCTCCACGCCCGTATTCTCCAAATCGTCGGGATCCACGAGCGTGAGCTCGGCCGAACCGCCCGGGAACAGCACGGCGAATATCTCGCTGAAGTTCTTGTTCACCGCTTCGAAGGTGCGTACGAAGTCGTCCTTCATGCGCGCGTCGATGACGCGGACGATCTTGGCGAGCGAGCGGCGCGCGCCGTCCAGGTCCGAAAGCTGCGCAGCCAGGTAGTCGTAGCGCGTCTTGAGCTGCTCGTACTCCTCGGCGGCGTCCGGATTGATGGTGCCCATGTTCGCGATGCGGCGTCGCAGCTTGAACGCCGCGTCCTCGGTGGCACCGCGATCCTCCAGCTCCGGCGTCTCGAGCGCGCGGTCGAGCGGAACCTTGCAGTCGTGGACGATGGCGTTCACCGCCGCGTCCACCTGCACCTCCAAGCGTCCCTTGTCCACGCGCGCGGCGGACAGGCGCGCGTTGGCGTCGTCGAAGGCGTCGTGGGCGGCTCGCGCTCGGGCGCGCGCCTCGTTCACGGCGTTGTGCAGGCCCGTCGAGGAATCCTGCGCAGCGGTGGCCGCCTCCTCGAGGTCGCGCGTCCAGCGACGGGCGCTGGCCACGAGCTCTTCGAACAGCGCGAGCAAGGGCTCGATGCGCCGCTGCGCCACCTGCTTCTTCACAAGGCTCTCGCGCGCCTCGGCGTCGCTCGATGCCACGGCCTCCAAATCGCGCGTGCGCGCGTCCACCACACGGCTCGTGTACGTCTGCCGCTCGGAAAGCGTGGCGGCCTTGAGCTTGGCTTCGGACAGCGCGTCGCGCAGGCGCGCGGCCTCCTTGCGAAGCGGCACCACCGCCTCCTGCGCTTCCTCGTAGCGCGCGGCTGCCGACTCCAGCTCCTGCTTGAGAGCGGCCAGCTTCTGCTCGAGCGCCTCCACCGAGGGACGCGCTTGGGCCACGGTGCGCTCGGCCTCGCCGCGCTGGCGCTCGATGTCCTCGAACTCGCGGCGCACGGCCGCCAGCTTCTCTTCGGCGCGACGCGCCTCGGCGCGAGCCGAATCGGTCTTGCCGCGCAGCTCGGCCAGCTCCTGCGACAGGCGCAGGCTCTCGCCTTGCGCTGCGCGCAGGGCCTCCTCGGCTGCCGCCGCACGCTCCTCCGCGCTCGCCCGCTCGCTCTCCGCGGCGCGCAGCTGCGCGCGCAGCTCCTCCAGGCGGCGAGCGCGCGCGAGCACGCCATCCTCGTCGTCAACCGCCGCGGCGCCCAAGGTCACCTTGCCGTTCGGCCACACGACGCATCCGCCGCGCGTCACGAAACGCACGCCTTCCGCCCCGCGCGCATGCGCGGCGAACGCCGCGTCGACGTCGTCGCATACCGCCACGTCTCCCAGCAGCGCTTCCACCGCCGCGGCGTCCTCGTCCGCGTACGCCAGCTCGTCGACGAGCGCGCGCCCGAGGCCGGCAGCGGCCGCCTCGCGCGCAGGGCACGCGCGGCGCGCCTCGCCCGCGCGCGGCACGAGCACCACCTCGCCCTGCTCGTCGCGCGCCGCCAGCGCCGCCACCACAGCGTTCGCCCGCACGGCGTCGTCCACCAACAGCGCCGACACGTCCGCCCCCAGCAGCCGCTCCACGAGCGCCTCGAAGCCCGCCGAGGCGCGCACGACGTGCGCGATGGGAGCGAGGTTCACGTCCAGGTCGACGGCATGATCCATAAGCCAAGCGCGCGCCGGGCCCGCGGCTGCGCTCGCGCGCTCGACCTCTTCGAGCCCCTTGATCTCGGATGCCAGAAGCGATGCCGCGTCGCGCGCCTCGTCCAGCGCGCCGCGCGCCGTCTCGCGCGCGCCCAGCGCCTCGCCCACGCGGGCGCGCGCGGCGCCCTCGGCCTCGACGAGCGCCTCGAGCGCCTGCCCGGCCTGCGTCGCGGCCTCCGCGAGCGACACGGCCTCCGTCTTCGCGCGCTCCAGCTGCAGCTCCAGCTCCTTGCCATGACCCTCGATCAGCTTCACATGCGCAAGGCCGCTGGTCAGCGCCTCCTGCGTTTCGGCCAGCTCGCGGCGCGCCTGCTCCTGCGCACGCTCGCCATCGCGCTTCGCGCGCTCCAGCTCCTCGGCCTCGCGCTCGAGCGAGCGGCGCTTCTGCGCGTTTTCGGACTGCTCGGAGGCCAGGCGCGCCACGTTCGCGTCGGCCTGCTCGCGGTCGCGCTGCACCTCGGCCAGCTGCTCGACGGCCTGCGCGCGATCGGCTTCGGCCTGCGCGCGCTTCGCGGCATTGGCCTCAAGCGTCACGCGCAGCTCGGCCTCGTAGCTCTGGGCGGCGCGGCGCTTCTCGTGCAGCAGCAGCGTCGCACCGTCGAAACGCTCGACGGCCGAAGAGGCGCGGCGGTGCCGGCGGGCCAGCTCTCCCGCGTCCACGCTCTCGCGGCGGATCTTCTCCTGCAGCTCCTCGGCCGCGGCCTCGGCCTGGGCGATGGCGGCGCGCTTCTCCTCCAGCTCAGCTTCCAGCGCCCGCTCGCGCGCGAGCGCGTCGTCCCACCCGCGGCGCAGCGTGCGCAGGTCGTCCACTGCGAGGGACAGGCTCAGATCCGCCAGCTCGTCGGCCAGCCCCTGGTAGGTGCGGGCGCGCTTCGCCTTGCGCTCCAGCGGCCCCAGCTGACGCTCCACCTCGGCGGCCACGTCCTTCACGCGGGCCAGGTGCGCGTCCATGGCCGCCAGCTTGCGCTCGCTTTTCGCCTTGCGCTGCTTGTGCTTCAGCACGCCGGCGGCCTCCTCGATGAGAGCCCGGCGATCCTCCGGCTTCGACTGCAGGATGGAGTCCAAGCTGCCCTGCGAGATGATGGAGTGCGTCCCCGTGCCCAGCCCCGAGTCGTGCAGGATGTCGAGCACGTCCATGCGGCGCGCCACCACGCCGTTGATCAAGTACTCGCTCTCGCCCGAGCGGTACATGCGCCTGGTGACGGCCACCTCGTCGAAGTCCACCGGCAGCGTGCCGTCCGAGTTGTCCAGCACGAGATCCACCTCCGCGATGCCCACGCTCTTGCGCGCAGACGATCCGGCGAAGATGACGTCCTCCATCGCCTGGCCGCGCAGGTGCTTCGCGTTGCGTTCGCCCAGCACCCACAGCACGGCGTCCGAGATGTTCGACTTGCCCGAGCCGTTCGGCCCCACCACGGCGATGATGCCCGGCTCGAGCGCCAGCACGCTGCGATCGGCGAACGACTTGAAACCCTTGAGGACCAGCGATTTCAGATGCATGGAACGGCTACCCCTGCTTGCGCTGCTTCGCGCGCTCGCGCTCGGACTTCTTGCGGGCCTTCTCCTCGGCGCGCGCGGCGGCCTTCTCCGCCTTGGCCTGTTTGGCGGCCTCGGCCTTCTCGGCGCGGGCCTCGCCGTCCACTCCCAGGCCGAAGAACTCGCCCAGGCGGGCGAGCGTGCTCTTGGCAGCCTGGCTCTCGGCTTCCTTCTTCGTACGGCCCGTGCCGCGGGCAAGCCCCTGGCTGCCGGCGAACACCTGCGCGACGAACGTGCGGTCGTGCGGCGGGCCTTGGGTCTCCACCAGTTTGTACGTGGGCGTGATGCCGTCTTCCTGCAGCTTCTCCTGCAGGGCGCTCTTGGGATTCTCGGGCTCGCGCGCCATGTCGGCCGACATGCGGGGGATCAACGTGGCGCGCACGAAACCCTCCGCAGCCTCGATGCCGCCGTCCAAGAACAACGCGGCCACCACGGCCTCGTACACGTTCTCCAGCGCGGAATGCAGCCCGCGCCGCCCCGTGCCCGTCTCGGAAGAGCCGAACACGATGACGTCGGCGAAGCCCAGTCGCTCGGCGACGTCGGAGAGGCTCGCGCCCGACACGAGCGCAACCTTGATGCGGGTCAGGCCGCCTTCGTCCAGATCATGGAACCGATCGAACGCGATGGTGGCCACGATGGCGCCCAGAATGCTGTCGCCCAGGAACTCGAGGCGCTCGTAGGAGTACTTGACCGATTTGCCCTCGGTGGCGGAAGGATGCGTGATAGCCGAAAGCAGCAGCTGCTCGTCCGCGAAACGGTAGCCGAGGATTTCCTGCGCTACCGCCAGTTTTCTCTGCTGTTCATCGGTGAAGGTCATGGCATGCTCGGGCTTTCGTTCAGGCTGCTGACGAGGTGCAGGGGAAGGGCTCCACGATTGATCGGGCATGGCCTACTCGCCCTCCGTCGCTTCGGCGGCGCAGGGCGTTGCCACCGTTTGCGCGATTATATCAGATACGCCGGTTCGCGCGATGCGAGCCGTGGTCAGCACGCCGTTCTTCACCGCCAGCGCGCTGGACGAGCCGTGCCCCACCAGAAGCGCGCCCTTCACGCCCAGAAGAGGGGCGCCGCCGTACGTATCGGGGCTCACCTGCGCCATGAGCTGCTTCAAGCCTCCTTTTATGGCCAGAGCGCCCAGCTTCGTGAGCGGTGTGGACATCATGATGCTCTTGAGCGTCTTGAACAGGGTCTTCGACGTGCCCTCGATGGTCTTCAGGCATACGTTGCCCGTGAAGCCGTCGGTGATGATGACGTCGAAGTTCGCAGGAAGGATATCGGAGCCCTCCGCGTTGCCTGCGAAGTTCGACAGCCGCTCCCTCAGCAGGCCGTGCGCTTCTTGCGCGAACTGCGAGCCCTTCGTGTCCTCCTCGCCGATGTTGAGCAGCGCGGCGCGAGGATGCTCGATGCCGATAACCTTCTCCGCGTAGATCGACGCCATCTGGCCGAACTGTACGAGGTACTCGGGTTTGCAGTCGGCGTTCGCCCCGATGTCGCACATGACGACGGGTCGCACGGGCGACGGGATGACCGTGGCCAGCGCAGGGCGGGCGACGCCCTTGATGCGACCCATCACCAACGTGCCTGCGGCCAGGCAGGCACCGGTTGACCCGGCAGAGAAGAAGCCTTGCGCCGCGCCCTCCTTCACGAGGCGGCAGCCCACGACGATGGACGAGTCCTTCTTCTTGCGCACGGCGTTCGCCGGATGCTCCGCCATGGCGATGACCTCGCTGCATGCCTGCGGCGTGCAGCGCTCGTGGGCGGCGGCGAACGGCTCCACCACGTCGGCAGGCCCGCACAGGACGATCTCGAGGGCAGGGTCGGAGGCAAGCGCCTGGGCGACGCCGTCGAGCACCACGCCGGGAGCATCGTCGCCCCCCATGGCATCGACGGCAACAACGACCTTTTCGTCAGACATATCGAAAACCTCACTCTCGCGTATCGGTCAGCGAGAGGCTTTGAGGTACCTGATATTGCGCCAGCGCAGACGCGGCACAGCGCCGACCCCTTCGAGGAAGCATGCTTCGATACGCGAAGAGGAAACGCGCAAGGGCAAGATCAGGTGCATCAAAGCCTCGCAGTGTCGAGCGGTTCCGCCGTTCGCAGAACGGCGGAATGCAAGAAAAGCCTCCCGGCGCATCGCACGCGAAGCGCGATGTGCGAGGAGGCTTGTCAATGCGCGGCGGCAGAACGCGCGCGCATGAACGGTACGCTACTCCGTCTCGATGACTTCGCGGTTCTTGTAGAAGCCGCAGTTCGGGCACACGCGATGCGGAAGCTTGACCTCGCCGCACTGCGGGCACACGGAACGCGAGGGCGCCGCGATCTTGTCGTTGGTGCTGCGACGGGCGTGGGTGCGGGCACGGCCCATTTTGCGCTTAGGTACTGCCATGATTCTCTATCTCCTTCTTTAAGCCGAGCGATCACGATCGCTCGTTCTCGCTTAAGTAAACACGCGAAACGGTATAGTACCAAACGAGAACCCGCGCCGCAAGCCCCGATCACCCGCAAAATCCAATCCGCACCCAGGTTTCACAAAACCGCGCCCTGCTCCACCGGGCCGAACTGCATTTCATAATAGTGGGCGTAGGTGCCGCCGAGGGCCAACAGTTGCTCGTGCGTGCCGCGCTCGGCCACGCGCCCGTCCTCCACCACCGCGATGAGGTCGGCGCCGCGTATGGTGGACAGGCGGTGCGCGATGACGAGCGTCGTGCGCCCGGCGGACAGCTCCTCGAGCGACTTCTGGATGGCCCGCTCGCTCTCGTTGTCCAGCGCGCTCGTGGCCTCGTCGAGGATGAGGATGCGCGGATCCTTCAAGAACACGCGCGCGATAGCGATGCGCTGCTTCTGCCCGCCGGACAGGCGGGCCCCGCGCTCGCCCACGTAGGTGTCGTAGCCGTCGGGCAGCCCGCGCACGAATGCGTCGATGTTGGCGCGCTTCGCCGCCTCCACGATCTCGGCCGTCGTGGCGTCGGGGCGCCCGTAGGCGATGTTGTCGCGGATGGTGCCGCCGAACAGGTACACATCCTGCTGCACGATGCCGATGGCGTCGCGCAGCGACTCCACGGTGACGGCGCGGATATCGATGCCGTCGATCTCCACTGAGCCGCGCTCCGGATCGTAGAAACGGGGCAAGAGCGAGCACGTGGTGGTCTTGCCGCCTCCCGACGGCCCCACGAGCGCCACCGTCGCGCCCGCCGGGATGGCCAGGTCCAGCCCGCGCAGCACCTCGTGGACGCCGTCGTAGCTGAAATGCACGTCGCGGTAGCGCACCTCGCCGGCCACGTGCCCATCCGGGCCGCCGCAGCGGGCGCGCTCGGCGGCGCCCAGGTCCACCGCGTCGGGCGCGTCGGCGATGTCGGGGCGCACGGCCAGCACCTCCATGAAGCGGCGGAACCCGGCGTAGCCCTTCTGGAACGTCTCGACGAAGTTGATGAGCTGCTCGATGGGCGAGATGAAGATGCCGATGTACAGCGCGTAGATGGCCAGGTCCGACACCGCAAGGCCGCCCGTGGCCACGAAGTAGCCGCCGCCCACGATGGTAACCGTGTACAGCACGCCGATGAACAGCGAGTTCACCGCATGAAACGACCCCATGAACCTGTACGAGCTCTCCTTCGTGGCCACGAAGCGAGCGTTCGTGCGGTCGAACTTCTTGATCTCCACCGGCTCGTTGCCGAACGACTTCACCACGCGGATGCCGCCGAGCGAGTCCTGCAGGCGCGCGTTGATGTCGGCCATCTTCTTGCGGTTCTCGGTGAAGATGACGCGCTTCTGGTAGTTGCGCCAGAACGAGTACGCGGCCAGAAGCAGCGTCGCCACCAGCATGATGGCGGTCAGCGGCACGTTGATCAGGAACAGCAGCGCGAACGAGCCCACGATCTTGAGGATGCAGATGAACAGGTTCTCCGGCCCGTGATGGGCCAGCTCCGAGATGTCGAACAGGTCGGTGACCAGCTTGCTCATCATCTCGCCGGTGTTGTTGCGATCGTAATAGGAGAAGCTCAGGCGCTGGTACTGCTTGAACAGGTCCATACGCATGTCGGCCTCCATGCGCGCGCCCATGATGTGGCCCCAGCTGGTGATGAAGTACTGGCAGGCCGTGCGCACGCCGTACAGCACGACGAACAAGAGCGCGATCCACCAAAGCGAGCCGATGATAGCCTCGGGCGAACTTTGGAAGAAGTCCTTCGTGAAGAAGCTCAGGAACTGGGGGAACGCCAAGTCGACGCAGGCCAGCACCGTCGCGCACACGAGATCGAACACGAACAGGAAGGTATAGGGTCTATAATAGCTCGCGAACTTCGCGAGCACCTGACGCGCCGAGACCGGGCTCGCGTCCGGGGCGGTCGAGGACGCGGCGCCTTGCTCCGGCGCCGCGCCGGCGGACGGCTCGGTTTCGCGCGGGCCCGCCTTCTGCTTGAGCTTTTTCAGGGTTTCCATGCCCCACATTGTACCGCTCCTTCGAGCCCCGAGCGCCTCGAATCGGCGCGGGGCCCGGCGCTTCACGGGCTTCGCGTAAACGCGGCGCCGCGGTTGCCGCTCGTTCTCGCGCATCCTCATCGATCCTCCTCGAGCGACGGCTCGTCGCGCCGCGCACGCCGGCGCACGCGCGCGAGCTCGCTTGCCGCGCCGCGGCCGAGAATCCCGCCGGCGCGCCCGTGGCCAGCCCCAGCGAGCAGCCCAGCAGCGCTCCGATGGAGAACATGGGCATGATCTCGCCGCCCTTGAAGCCGAAGCCGAGCACGAGCACGGTGAGCCCCGCCTTCACGGCGAAGTCGGCCGGAGCGGCGCTTCCCGCAAGCGCCCCGCGCAGAAGGCCCATGCCCGTGCCCTGGAACGCCTGCCAGCCGCATGCCAGCACGATACCCGCGAACGCAAGGCCGCCCACGGCCACCAGCGCGAACGGACGAGCCTTTGCCCGGCGGCGCATCGCGCGGCGCAGCGCGCGCAGACAGGCGGCGAACAGCGCGCCGCCCACGGCGCAGCACAGGCCCACCAGCAGGCAGTGCGCGGCGACGGCCCACGAAAGGCCGGGCAGCGCCACCCGCGGGATATGGTCGCCGATGCCGACGGCGCGGGCGATGGCGTAGGCGACGAGGGCGGCTGCCAGCATGGCGGGCGCATGCCGCAGCACCGCGCGGTCGAAGCGCACGAGCTCCAGCACGAACATGCACGACCCCAACGGGGCGAAGAACAGGGCGCTGAACGCCGCGGCCATGCCGATGGCGCCCGGATAGCCGTCGGAAGCGCCGTCGCGGCCGCGCGCGGGCGGCAGCTTGAACGCGCGGCCCAGCACGGAGCCCGTCGACGCGCCCATCTGCAGCGCGCCCGCCTCCATGCCGACCGAGCCGCCGCCCAGCAGCGTAAGGCAGCTGCCGCCCAGTATCCCGACCGTAAGGCTTCCCGGGACGCGACGGCCCGCGCGCAGCTCGTCGACGACGCCTTCGGTGGTCAGGGCCGCGGGCAGGCGCAGCAGACGATACAGCCCCACGGACAGCGCGCCGAGGACCGGCAGCGCCAGCAGCAGCCAGGGAAAACGGGCCGGAAGGCTTTGCGCGAACCCCGTGGACAGAGTGAGCACGATGGACGAGGCGGCGCCCGCTGCGCCCGCAACGAGGACGAACGACGCGCGCCGCGAGAGCCGCCCGAGGGCCGTACGGCCGTCGCGCGAAGGTCCCTCCCGCCGATCGTTGCGTGCATCCACGCGCGCCTCGCCTCCCGTCATGCTCCGAATGCTTGCACATCCGCTCCATGGTACGGAGCCGTCGTGTGGAAGGACGGGCGCGGCGGGAGGAGGTTGCCGCACCGTCGCGCTCCGTTAGCCGCTGCGTTGCCGGCGCGCCGCGGCGGGTCGGGAAGCGCATCTTCGCCCGAAAAACACGCCTCAGCATCTGGAGCGTGTTTTCGGAGCGAAGATGCGTTATCGGGAGCGTCGGACGCAGGCGTCAGCGCACTTCCGCGCGGCGCGTCAGCAGGTAGGCGGCCGTCGCCGACAGCGCGGCGACGACGGCGAACAGCGCGATGGGGTTCGCCAAATCGATCCCGTGGGCCGTGAACCCGAGCGCAGGGAGAAGAGCCGCCCCCGCGGCGTCGGCCGCGCCCGGCACCACCTGGAAGACGGTGGGCACCAGCACGAACGCCAGGAGGCCGAACGCCAGAAGCCCCAGCAAGAACGGAGCCTTCCCCACGCGTCCGTGCAACACCACCAGCGCGTAGGACAGAAACACGATGGCCAGGTTGAACGCGAGCGTCCAAGCGAAGCCGAGAAGCCCCGGCCCGTAGCCCTCGCCGTACAGCGCGACGATCGACTGCTCGCCCCACAGGGGCAGCACCGCCAAAAGCAGCTGGTCGACCAGGGCGAAGACGAGCGCCACCACGCCGAACGACAGCGCGGTGCTCAGATACGCCTGTGCGCGGGTCACGCCGCATTGCAGCGCGAACTTGAAGTCGATGGAATACGATATGCCGCCGCACAGACCCAAGAACACGCACATCCACAGGTACATGCCCTTGAACGGCGTGCCCCCTTCGCCGGCGAACGCGATGATCGCCCACCCGAGCCCGAAGCAGGCCGCGAACACGATGAAGAACACGCTCATCGAGAACAGGATGTCGACCATCTGATAGCGGACGATCGCCTTGAACTTCCTCATCGCGCTTCCTCCTTCTCGGTCAGTTTCACGAACAGCTTCTGCAGGTTGAGCGGCGCGACGTCCAGCCGCTCGTTCAGGCGCGCCGCGTCGGGCTTGCCCTGCACGTACGCCACGCTCAAGCCGCCCAGCTCCTCCACGTCGAGCACCTCCATCCCCGCGCAGTAGGCGGCCACGTCCGCCGTGCGCCCCGACACGCTGTAGCCGCTCGCGCGCAGCTCCTCGGCCGACGAGGCCAGCAGCACCCGCCCGCGGTCGACGATGGTCACCTGCTCCACGAGGTTCGCCACCTCCTCGATGAGGTGCGTGGCGATGATCACCGTGCGCTGCTTCTCCAGGTAATCGTCCAGCAGCAGCTTGTAGAACAGCTCGCGATGATTGGCGTCCAAGCCCAGTACCGGCTCGTCGAGCAGCAGGTAGTCCACGTCCAGCGACAGCCCGACGACCAGCTGGTAGATGGAGCGGTAGCCCGTGGACAGCGCGCCGATCTTCTTGCGCGCGTCCAGGCCGAACGCCTTGGCATGCCGGGCGGCGTCCGTCCGGTCGAACCCCTCGTAGAAGCGCCCCATCTCCTCGAACAGGTTGTCGAGGCGCAGGTTCTCGGGATACATCTTCTTGTCGTTCATGCAGTACAGCTTGGTCAGGGCCCGCGCGTTGTCGGCGGCGGGCTCGCCGTCCACGAGGATGCGGCCGCTCGTGGGAACCAGGCGGTTCGCGATGAGGCCCAGCAGCGTCGACTTCCCCGCCCCGTTGCGTCCGAGCAGCGCGTGGATCTTCCCGTGTTCGAAGGACAGCGACACGTCGTCGAGGGCCTTCGCCTTGCCGAACGACTTCGACACATGGTCGACGCGTATCTCACGCATGGTCGTATCCTTTCTCCACCAGGTCGACGACCTGCTGTTTCGTCAGGCCGAGCTTCTTCGCCTCGGCGACAAGCGCTTGCACGAACCGCTCGTCGAACGCGTTTCGGCGCTTGGCGCGCACGAGCGCGCCGGCTCCCGTCTGCACGTACATGCCCATCCCCCTTCTCTTGTAGATGATGCCCTCGTCCACGAGGATGTTCATGCCTTTGAGGACGGTGTGCGGATTGATGCCCAAAAGCGCGGACAGCTCGTTGGTCGACGGGATGCGGTCTCCCTCGGCGTACGAGCCGGTGAAGATATCCTCCTCGATACCCTCGGCGATCTGGACGAACAAGGGGACGTCGCTTCCCGGGTCGATGTTCATGCGGCGCGCCTCCTCTCTGCTAGTTAGTTACTTAAGTAACTAACTAGCATTCTAGAGAGCGCACGACGGGTTGTCAAGGAGAGAAAAAAGAACGCCCGCCGTGAAGGGCGGGCGTTCGGTCGTGCGAAGCTAGTTCTGCGGCTCGCCGAAGGGAAAGTCCTTGAGCGCGGCGAAGGGGTTCGGCGGCGTATCGTCATCGTCGTCTGCGGCGGGCTCGCAGCCGCAGGGGCCCTCGTTCAGGTTCGCGCCGCACTGGGGGCAGAGGCCCTTGCACTCCTCGTCGCACAACGGGATCAGAGGGAACTCCAGCAGCAGCGCCGCGGTGATGAGCGGTTCCAGGTCGATGACTTTGTCGGCGGGCAGCACGTCGAACTCGTCCTCGTCCATATCCTCGGGCGCAGCCTTCGTCTCGTCGAGCAGAAAATAGCCTTCGATCTCGCCCGTCACCGGGAACGAAACCTCGTCGAGGCAGCGCGCGCAAGCCGTTTTGGCCTCGCCTTCAACCGTGCCGGTGACCAGGAGCGCGTCGCCGGTGTTGGAGATGTCCGCTTGCCAGGCAAGCGGCCCCGCGAAATCGTACAGATCCGGGCCGGCCTTCATAACGGGGATGGCGATCGAGCCTTCAAAATGAGAACTCTCCGCCGGAGCGAAGAGCTCGTGGGGTACCTGGATGCGGAGCGCGTCCATTTAGCGCCCCGAGGCCAAAGAATTGGCGTTCAAGCGATCACGGCAGCGCCGCACGTTGTTGAGCAGCGTATCGAGGCTCTGCTCGACATGGCCGAACACCTCGTCGGCGTAGTCCTCGGCGCCGGCACGGGTCTGGCGCTCCAGCTCGCGGGCGTCGGAGAGCACCTGGTCGGCCTGCTGCTGGGAGATGCGGACGATCTCCTGCTCGCTGGCGATGGTCATGGCCTGGCTGCGTGCATCCTCGATCATGCGGTTGGCCTCGGCCTCGGCATCGTCGAGCAAGCTCTGGCGCTCGCGAACGATCTGACGGGCCTGAGCGAACTCGCTGGGGAACGTGTCGCGGATCTCATCCATGATCTCGAACGCCGCGGCGATGTCGACCTGGCGCATGTTGCCCTTGCCGAAAACCGGCTTAGAGTCCTCAAGCAGAATCGAGAGCTCTTCCAACAGCCCCAAGACTCCTGTTTCGTCCATGATTGTCCTTCCACCCAGGCGTGCTGCGTTTCATCTGCGTTGGCGCGCACGGGTATCCTCGCGTGCATGCGTCGCAATATTCTAGCATGTCTGTTGGGAAAGCCAACCTCCAATGCACAAAGCGCGCACATTTTACCCGGTCGGAACCGCGCCGACGCGAAACCGTGACCTGCTAACGGGCAGTTTCTACGCGTCGCCGAACTTCTTCAGCAACGCCTCGTTCACGCATGCGGGAACGAACTGCGCCACGTCGCCGTGCAGGCTCGCGATCTCGCGCACGATAGACGACGACAGATACATGTACTGCGGCGGCGACATGATGAACAACGTCTCCAGCTCCTGGTTCAGCTGGTAGTTGAGCGCGGTCATTTGAAACTCGTACTCGAAGTCGGTGATTGCGCGCAGGCCCTTGATGACCACGGTGGCGTCGAGCTTCGCCGCAAGGTCGACGAGCAGCTCGTCGAACGGTTCGACGCGGACGTTGGGCAGATGGCTCGTCGCCCGACGTACCAGCTCGGCACGTTCTTCGAGGGAGAACAGGGGCTTCTTCTTCGGCGAGGCCGCCACGGCGACGACGACCTCGTCCACCAGCTGCGCTGCTCGGGTGATGACATCGAGGTGTCCGCTCGTGATAGGATCGAACGTTCCGGGCGTCAGTGCACGTTTCATGTAAGGCTTTCCGTTCCTTCTTGGTTTCAGTCGATCGCATCGTGCAGCGCTGTAGCGCGCAGCACGTCCACGACAGTATCCCCGTACTTCTTGCGCTGCGCAATAGACAAATCGCGCGCTTTTGCCGCTTCCTCCACCTCGTCGTTCGCCGCCGAGGCATGCTCGTACACCACGATGGCATCGTCGGACAGCGCCGCGCGCGTGCGCAACGCGACGACGAGCCCGAGCACCTCGGCGGCGGCGCATGCGTACGGCGGGTCGAGGAACACGAGGTCGAACGGTGGACGCGCGTAGGGCACGTCCTTCAGCACGTCGCCCTTGCGCACGCGCGCGCGGCGCGCGTCGAGCCCGAGCAGCCTCACGTTCGCGTTGAGCGCCCGCAGCGCCTCGCCCCCGCGCTCGCAGAACTGGACGCTGCGCGCCCCGCGGCTGAGCGCCTCCAGGCCGAGCGCGCCCGACCCTGCGAACGCGTCGAGCACCACCGCGTCGTCGAATCCACCGCGCGCGCTGTGCACCGTGCTCATCATGGCCTCGCGCACGCGGTCGGTGGTGGGGCGGGTGCCCTCCCCCTTCGGCGCCTTGAGCGTGCGCCCGCGAAACTCGCCTGCGATGATCCTCATTGCGTATCAGCCTCCTTGCGCCACGTGGTCGTTGGCGTACACGATGCGCACCTCGCGCGCAAGCGCGCGGTGCGCGGGCAGTTCCAGGTTCGGATCCTCTTCCAGGATGGCCGCCGCGTCGGCGTGCGCGGCCTCGATCACCGCGCCGTCGCGCATGACGTTCACCAGCTTGAGGCCCGACGCGCCGTGCTGCCGGTTGCCCAGGATATCGCCCTCGCGGCGCAGCGACAAGTCGTAGCTGGCCAGCTCGAAGCCGTCGTCGGTGTCGACCATCGCGGACAGGCGCGTAAGGGCGGCGTCGGACTTCGAGGCCGACACGAGATGCACCTCGGCGGCTTTCTCGCCGCGGCCGACGCGGCCGCGCAGCTGGTGCAGCTGCGACAATCCGAAGCGGTCGGCGTCTTCAACGATCATGACCGTGGCGTTGGGCACGTCCACGCCCACCTCGATAACCGTCGTGGCCACGAGCACTTGCGTCTCGTTGTCGCGGAAGCGCTGCATGACGGCCTGCTTCTCGGAAGCGGGCATGCGCCCGTGCAAAAGCTCGACCCGATAATCGGCGAACACGGTTCCCTGCAAGTAGGACGCCTCTTTCGCGGCGGCCGCCACGTCGTCGCCCTCCAGGTCGTCGTCGGTCTCGATGCTGATGGCGGCGTACTCGTAGGCCTCCTCGTCCGCCTCGCGCCGCCGTCCGCCGCTTCCGCCGTCCGCCGCCTTCGCGTCGCGCTCGCCGCTATCCTGGCCGATGAGGGGGCACACCACGTACACCTGCTCGCCGCGCGCGAGCGCCGCGCGGGCGGCGTCGTAGGCATGGCCGCGGTCGGCCTTCTGATGCACGAACGTGGCGCGCTGCGCCGCGTCGTGCGGTCGGTGCTTGAGGTAGGACAAGGTCAGGTTGCCGAACAGCGCCAGCGCCAGCGAGCGCGGGATGGGCGTGGCCGTGAGGTACAGCGCGTCGGGCGCATCGCCCTTCGCCAGCAGCTTGGCGCGCTGCTCCACGCCGAAGCGCTGCTGCTCGTCGATGACCACGAGGCTGAGCCGCCTGGGCGCCACATCGTCCTCGAGCAGCGCGTGCGTGCCGATGAGCACGTCCACCGAGCCCTCCGCCACGCGCGCGAGGACGGCCTCGCGTTCGGCCGAGGGCGTGGAGCCGGTCAGCACCGCCCAGGAGATGCCGGCGGCATCGAACAGCGGCCCCAGACTCTTGCCGTGCTGGCGCGCGAGCACCTCGGTGGGAGCCATGAGCAGAGCCTGCGCACCCGTGTCCGCGGCCGCCGCGAGCGCGAAGGCGGCGACGACGGTCTTGCCGGTGCCCACGTCGCCCAGCAGCAGGTGGTTCGCCGTTTGCGGCGCAGCGAGGGCGGCGAGGATGTCGCGCTTGGCCTCCTCCTGCTCGTCGGTAAGCCGGAAGGGCACCGCCTCGGCGAGCGCCGCCATGCGCGGCCCGTCCACCGCGTGGACGACCGGTTCGCACCCGTCCGTGCGCTCGCGCGACTCGCGCATGAGCATCAGCTCGAGCAGCAGCAGCTCCTCGTACACGAGGCGGCGGCGCGCCTCGGCCACTTCGTCCATCGCATGCGGGAAGTGGATGCACGACAGCGCCGCGCCGCGGCTCATCAGGCGGTACTTCGCACGCAGCTCGAGCGGCAGCGGATCATGCAGCCCGCATACGGCCTCCAACGCGTTTCCCACGAGCCGTCGCATCCACGCAGCGGATATCTTCTCGCAAGCGGGATGCACGGGGATGATCATGCCCTCGGCCGCCCCTTCGCCGTCGAGGACTTCCAGATACGGGTTCGTCATGCGCTTGAAGCCGTAGTTGAATTCCAGCTTGCCCGCCACCGCGATGCGCATGCCGGGCTTCACCTGGTCCATGAGCCATGGCTGACGAAAGCACGTCACCATGAGCACGCCCGTGCCGTCCACGAGCGACAGCTCAACGAGCGTGAGGCGCGGCTTGGGCTTCTTGAGCTTGATCTCGTGCACCGCGCCTTCGACGGTGCACTGCTCGCCGATGACCCCAGCGGCCACGGTTGCCTTGCGCGAGAGGTCGATGTAGCGCCGCGGGAAGTGCGTGGCCAGGTCGCGCACCGTGCGGATGCCGAGCCCGTCGAGCGCGCGAGCGCGCGCCGGGCTCACCAAACGAACGCGCCCGACCGATTCGTCGAGCGCGAGCGTTGCTGCAAGTCTGTCGGGCCGGTCGTTATTCAACGGACATGACCACCGGGTACAAGGGCTGGTCGCCGCGGTGGGCGTCGATCTCGAGGTCGTCGTAGGCATCCTCGATGCGCGCGATCAGCGCGTCGAAGGCGTCATCCCCCATATCCTCGCCCGCCAGGATGGTGAGCGTGTCGGCGTCTTCGGCCTCCATCGTGCCGAGCAGCGCCATGACCACGTCCTCGGTCGTGGAGCCCACGGCCTCGATGGCCCCGTCGGCGATGCCGATGACGTCGCCCTCCTTGATGGGGTTGTCGTGCGCGTCCTTGGAATCCTTGATTGCCACGGTCACCTCGCCGGTCTTCACATCGGCGTAGGCCTCGGTCATCGACTCGACGTTCTCTTCGAGGCTGGCGCCCTCGTCGAAACCGAACAGGGCGGCAAACGCCTCGGGCACGCTTCTCGTGGGAACCACGGCGCACGGCGTCTCGGCCAGCTCGCAGGCGCTCTGGGCGGCCATGATGATGTTCTTGTTGTTGGGCAGGATGATGACGGCGTCGGCGTTCACCTGACCCGCCGCATCAAGCAGGTCCTTCGTGGACGGGTTCATGGTCTGCCCGCCGGACACCACCACGTCCACGCCCAGGCTCTTGAGGATCTTCGCGTTGCCCTCGCCCGCGGCCACGGCCACGAATCCGAGCGGCTTGGGCGCCTCCCCCTGCTCGGCGGCCAGCGCGTCGGTGCGCGCGGCGCTCTGCTGCTGCATGTTGTGGATGTGCACCTCGGAGATCTGCGCATCGTGCGTGAGGAACCAGCCCAGCACCTGGTCGGGGCGGTTCGAGTGCACGTGCACCTTGAAGTTGGGGTGCATGCCCACCATGAGGTCGCAGTCGCCCATCGTGGGCAGGAAGTCCTTGGCCGCGTCCACGTCCACCGTGTCGGAATGCACGAGGAACTCGGTGCAGTAGCGGTACGCCGACCCCTCCCAGTCGTTGATCTGCTCGATCTCCACCTTCGGCGCCGTGCCGCGCGCGAACGCCAGCTCGTCCACCATGGGGCCTTCCTTGCCCAGCAGCGCTGAGACGAACGCGTCGAAGAAGATGGCCAGGCCGAAGCCGCCCGCGTCCACCACGCCGTTCTCCTTGAGCACGGGCAGCAGGTCGGGCGTGCGCTGCACGGAGGCGTAGGCCTCCTCCACCACGTAGGCCAGCGCCTCGTCGCAGCCCATCTTCTTCTTACGGGCGTGCTTCGCGGCGGCGGCGCTGTCGCGCAGCACGGTGAGGATGGTGCCCTCGACCGGCTTGCGGACGGCCTGGAACGCCACTTCCTGCGATTTCGCGAACGCCGCGTCGATGCTGTCGGCGTTCAGCTCGTCATGGCCTACGCTGCCCTCGCACAGGCCGCGCA
Organism: Eggerthella sp. BIOML-A1; assembly: GCF_009875595.1. Lineage (NCBI taxonomy): Bacteria > Bacillati > Actinomycetota > Coriobacteriia > Eggerthellales > Eggerthellaceae > Eggerthella > Eggerthella sp. BIOML-A1. The sequence goes on from NZ_WWRZ01000004.1 coordinate 200,895, forward strand.
AAATTTGCGAGGTAATGACACCGGAGTTTCCGCGTGCGCCCATGAGCGCGCCGGTCGTGATCGCCTTGCGAATTTCCGCGCCGGCCGCTCCGATGGGCAGGTTGGCCAGGTTCTCGACGACCGTCTCCAGCGTCAGCGACATGTTCGTGCCCGTGTCGCCGTCGGGCACCGGGAACACGTTCAGACGGTTAATCTCGTCCTTGCGCTCGCTCAGGGTCTTGCTCGCGACGGCGATGGCGTTGAGCAGGTCGTTCGCGGTATAGGGTTCTGGCATGCTGATCTATTCTCCTTAAACGTTATGCCGCAGAGCGCCTTCGCCCCTCTCTCCGGGCGGGCAGCGGCTCATCATGGCAGGGAGGACGCGCTACTTGCGCACCTTCACGCCCTGCACGTGCACCTCGACGCCGTCGAGCGGAACGCGAGCGTACTCGCTCAACGCGAACGTCACTTGGTCGACGAGGTTCTGCGACACCGTGTTGATGTTCGTGCCGTACTCGATGACGACGTACAGCTCCACGTGCACGCCGACCTCCGTAGTGGTGACCACCACGCCGCGGCGCAGGCGGGACGCGGGGAGGATCTTCGCGATGCCGTCGGCGGCGTTCGGGGCGGCCATGCCCACGACGCCGTAGCACTCGAGCGCTGCATTGCCGACCATGTCGGCCAGTACGTCATTGGCAACGTGGAGGTTGCCCGCTATCGTATCGTTCATGGCATTCCTTTCACGGCGCGGGGGTGCCGCGCACGACAAAAAACCTGCTAACGCAGTATAGCGCAAGGGCTTGCCGCTGTGCGGCGCGCCTGGTAGCAGGCGAAAGTATACTACACGAAAAATTCTTGTAACCCTTTTCGTTTATGTGCTATAGTGTGAGGGCTTTTTTGTCATCAACGGTTTTTGCCGATGAGTACCCAACGTACATGGAGTGATGAACGATGTCGAAGATTTGTGAAGTTTGCGGTAAGGCGCCGAGCGCAGGACGCAACGTCAGCCACTCGCACCGCGTGACGAACCGCTGGTTCCGTCCGAACATTCAGCGCGTGACCATCAAGGACAAAGAGGGTCACGTCCGCAAGGCCAACGTCTGCACGAAGTGCATGAAGGCCGGCAAGGTCGAGCGCGCATAGCACGTCCGCCGGCCGATGAGGCCGGCCAACAAGCCGACATTGAAAAGCCCGCTCGCGCGGGCTTTTTGTTGTTCTCTCGATGGGCGCGAGCAGAGCCCGCGCCGTATCCCCTACTCCAGGATGAGCAGCCTTCCGCACTGAGGGCACGGAGCCACGTTGCCCTGGCCCTTCATGTCGATGAGGCGGCCGCCCTCGATGGCCATGCGGCACACGCCGCAATTCGAGCCTTGCAAGCGTCCCACGGCCACGCCGCCCGTGCGCGCGGCCGTTTTCTTATAGGCGTCAAGCAGGTCGGCGGGCAACGAGGACGCCAGCATCGCTCGTTCGGCCTCGATGCGCGCGAGCGCGTCTTTGAGCGCGCCGCCTTCCTTCACGAACGCCGCCGTGGCCTCGGCCTCCTGGCGCTCCAAGCTCTCTAACGCCGATGCCACCTGCGCCTGCACGCCTTCGATCTTCGCCAGCTCGTCGCCGACGGCGGTCAGGTCGGCTTCCAGCGTGTTGCGGCGCTTCGCGAAGCCGTTGAGCTCCTTCGTGCGCGCCTCCACGCCGCGGTAGTCGCCGCGCACCGCGTCGATCTCGCTCTGCACCTGACGCTGCTTCTCGGAAAGCGAGCGATCCTCGTCGTCGATACGCGAAAGCTGCGCGTCGGCTTTCGCATGGAGCGCGTCGAGCTGGGCTCGCTTCTGCTCGATCGCCTTCTTCTTCGAGCGCGCTTCCAGGATGACGGCGCGCTGGGGAAGCTCTTCAAGCTTCTTCTTGTCGCGCATGGCTTCCAGGTCGAGATGCTGCATCTTCAGCAGCGTGGCAAGATCGTCGGTGTCTACGTGCATGCGCATCCTTTGTTCGAACGGAGCGCCGCCGCTGCGACGCTCCTTAGCATTATACCCGTACCGTTTCAGGGTACGACCAGTTATCTCCCTGATCGAGCACCGTCACCAGATCACCGGGAATTCCTGCGTTTTCCACCGCAGCAGCCAGCACGGCTGCGAGCGGCAGCTCGCTGGTGTCATGACCGAGATCGACGACGGCCAAGCCCGCCTGGGAGAGCTCGAGCGCATCATGGTACTTGATCTCGCCGCACACGAGGCAGTCCACCTGCGCCCGCAGACACGCGCGGCCCAGATCGCCAGCCGACCCCGTGCAGGTGACCACGCGGTCGAGCTCGCGAGGGAAGTCGCCCCATACGCGCGGCGCCCGGCCGAACACCGAGGTGCAGCGCGCGGCCAGCTGTCCCAGCGTGAGCCCGTCGTCCTCGCCGAGGGTGCACAGCTGACCGTAGCCCTTCTCGCGCGACCCGGGAATGGGATCGAGCACCTGCTGAAACGTCAGGCTCAGCATGCCGGGCAGCACGCGTTGCGCCCGCACGCTCACGTCGAGCGCCGTATGGTACGACAGGATGGATACGCCGCGCTCGACCGCGCGCCACACGCCCGCGCCCGGATTGGCCGCCACCGAGGAGGCCGGCATGAAGGAGACGGGCGGCGCGAGGAACGCCGGATGATGAGTGACCAGCACGTTCGCACCCATGTTCGCAGCCGCCTCAATAGCTTCGACCGTCGGGTCGAGCGCGACGGCCACACCCGTGATCAGGCGCGCCGGATCGCCCACCGACATGCCGGTGCGATCCCACGGCTCGGCGTCGGCAGCCGGGAACTCGGCCAACAGCGCGCGCTCGAGCGCGCCGGTGGTGACCGCCGTGACAGGCTTGGAAAGCAACCCCGACGCACGGCGCGCCAAACCTTCCCGACCCTTGGAATCCTTCTGGTTCTTCTTCGCTGCAACCATGGCGCGGCTCCTTCGCTCGTGTTCGAACTAGACTTTCGATCCCACGTTACTCGATAGCGATGGCCCGACGGTCGCCGTCGGCTGTCGGGACCGTTACCGTTCTATAACCCGCCTCGTACATAAGGCGATAGGCTTTCTCGATGTCGCGCGCGACGTTGGCGGGCACATGCGCGTCGGTGCCTACCGTGCAGGGAACGCCGGCGCGGCAGAACGCGGCCAGCAGCGCCGGCGCGGGGAACATCTCCTTGCAGGCGTAGTAGGATCCCGACGTGTTCACCTCCACCATGCGCCCCGCCGCGGCGCAAGCCTCGGCAGCCTGCTCGTACAGCGGCTGCGGGTCGAAGCTGGGATAGAAGCCGAACTTCTTCGCCAGGTCGGGATGCGACATCACGTGGAAGGGCGCGTCGGAGGACACGGCCTCGCACCATACCTCGAAGTAGCGCCGCCAGATGGGGTCGGCGCCCACCTCGTCCCAGCGGCCGCGCTGGGCGGGGTCGTCGAAAGGCCAGCGGTCGACGAGATGCACCGAGCCCAAGATCAGCTGGAACGGCGCGACGTCCTCCGCCGTGATGACGCGGTCCTCGTCGTCTCCCAGCCAGTCCATCTCGCAGCCGACCAGCACCTCGATCTCGGGATGCGCCTCGCGCGCGGCCTCGACGGCGGCCAGGTACTCCCCCATCCGCTCGGCCGGCATCGACAGGTAGCGGTCGGGGTCGAACGTCGCGGTCATCGGATAGTGCTCGGTGACCGCGATGGTGGAGACGCCCGCCGCGACGGCGGCGGACACGAGCTCTTCCACCGTGCCCTCACCGTGGTTGGTGAAGCAGGTGTGGGTGTGCGTGGTGATCAATTCCATAGGCTCAGCGCTCCTCGACGCTCATCGACGCGATCAAGCTCGCGCGTCCTCGATCCTCAGTTCCAGTTCAGGCTCTTCTCCATGGCGACCGCGAAGGCTTCGACATCGGCTTCGTCGGTGTAGCGCCCCATCGAGATGCGCAGGGCGCCGTGCGCGCGGTCGGCGTCGATGCCGAGGGAACGCAGCACGTGGCTGGGTTCCAGCGAGTGCGACGAGCAGGCAGACCCGCCCGACACGCCGAAGCCCTGCATGTCGAAGCGAAGGATGAGCGTTTCGCTTTCCAAACCGTCCACCAGCACATGCACGATGTTCGGAAGGAAATCCTCGCTGCCCGGCGCAGCGTCCACGGTGGCCTCCACCGCGTCGATGGCGCCCAGCCGCTCGTACAGCCTGTCGCGCAGAACCCGCAGGCGAGCCGCCTCCGCCTCCTGCATCGCGGTCGCCGCATGCACGGCTGCCGCGAACCCGACGATGCCGGCCACGTTCTGCGTGCCGCTGCGCCGGCCTCCTTCCTGGCCGCCGCCGATAGCGTAGGCATGAAACGGCGTGCGGGCGCGCAGGTACAGCGCGCCGACGCCTTTGGGGCCGCCCACCTTGTGAGCCGAGAAGGACGCGGCGTCCACGTCGAGCTCCTGCAGGTTCACGCGAGCTTTCCCCAGCGCCTGCACGGCATCGGTGTGGAACAGCGCGGCATGATCGTGCGCGACACGGGCGAGATCGGCGATGGGCTGGATGCTGCCGACTTCGCTGTTGGCGGCCTGCACCGACACGAGCACCGTATCGGCGTCGAGCGCCGCCTCCAACGCGCGCTCCTCGATGAAGCCCTGACGGTTCGGGGCGAGCCGCGTGACGCGGAAACCCTGCGATTCCAGACGCTTCGCGGGCGCCAGCACAGCGTCGTGCTCGACCGCGGTGACCACGACGTGCGGGACGAAATCCCCTGCTCCGCGCCGACGGCGCTCGTCCGCGGCGGCCTGCGCGATGCCCAGCAGAGCCGCGTCGTCGGCCTCGGTGGCGCCGCTGGTGAACACGATCTCGTCGGGACGACGCGCGCCGAGGTCGCGCGCGATGGATCGGCGCGCTTCCTCGAGCGCGGCGAACGCGGCACGGCCGGGCCCGTGGAGCGAATTCGCGTTGCCGCCGACCGCGAGGTTCGCGCGGCCGGGCACCTGATAAGGAGCCATGGCCTCGGCAGCCTCCTCGCACAAGGGCGCCGTCGCGGCGTAGTCGAGGTACACGTAGTCGTTCGGCACGGACGCCATTGCGCTTACGCCTCCTTCGACACGGCCAGCGCCGCCAGGCGCGCCTCCTCGGCCGCCGCCTGCACCGCCGCGAGCGCGGCGGCAGGATCCTCGGCCGCGAAAACGGCGTTTCCGCACACGAGCACGTCGGCTCCGGCTGCGGCCACGATAGGAGCCGTGACCTCCCCGATGCCGCCGTCCACCTGGATGAGCGGAGAGGCGCCCACCGCACGCGCCATCTCGGCGATGCGCGCCACCTTAGCCTCGCTGCCCTCGATGTAGCTCTGCCCGGAGAATCCCGGCTCTACGCTCATGACCAGCACCATGTCCAGATCGGCAAGCACCGGCGCCAGCGCGCCGACCGCCGTGCGGGGCTTGACGCTGACGGCCGCCTTCGCCCCCGCCGCATGAATGGCCGCGACGGCGCGCGCCAGCCCGTCGGCGTTGAGCGCCTCGGCGTGCACGGTCACCGAGTCCGCTCCTGCATCGAGGAACCAAGGCAGCTGCTCCAGCGGGTTCGCTATCATGAGATGCACGTCGAGCGGCAGCCTCGTGGCCTTCTTCAGCTGCTTGACGACGGGCACGCCCATCGTGAGGTTCGGCACGAAATGGCCGTCCATGACGTCGACGTGGACGTATCCTGCGCCCGCCTTCTCGATCAGCTCGATGTCGCGACCGAGATGCATGAAGTCGGCCGACAGGATGGATGGCGCTATTTTCACCGGTTCGAACATGCTCGTGTCCTTCCTCATCGTCGTTGCGCCCATTCTAGCGCAAGGTCCGCTCCCGCTGCGACGTTGCCCCGAGCGATGGAGGAAAACAACATGATGACGGCGAGGGGCCGACCGCCTCCCCGCGATGCGGCGCGCTGCATTATAATGGGATTCCCCTCTGGAAGAAGGCTCCATGGCTGCACGCGTTGGCACGCATTACGCATATCGGACGCCGCACGGCCTCGTCACCATCGCCACGAGCGATCGCGGCGTCACCCGGGTCGTCTTCGGCGACGCACCGCTTCCGGGCGAGCGACGCCCGAGCGAGCTGGCGAACCGCACGGCCACCGAGCTGCTGGAGTACTTCGCCGGAAAAAGACGCGCGTTCGACGTGCCCTTGGCACCCGCAGGCACCCCGTTCCAACTGGCCGTGTGGCGCGAGCTGGAACGCATCCCTTACGGGGAGACGCTCACCACCGCCGACGTCGCCGCCCTTCTGGACAAGCCGTCGTCGTACCGCGCGGTGGGCAACGCCGTGCACAAGAACCCGCTGGCGGTGCTCGTGCCCGATCACCGCATCGTGGGAGCAGGCGGCGCGCCCCTCGGCGCGAACGCACGGCTGCGCGGCGCGCTGTTGGCCTTGGAGCGCGCGAGCGCGGGCGAAGGCAGCTGACCTCTCCCCCGCTTCCCGCTTCCCGACCTATACCCGAAAGGCGCTTGCCCGCATGAACGTCTACGTCTCCAACATCCTGTTCGCCGCGCTCTCGTTTCCGCTGATCGCCTTCTTCATCACCCTTCCCTACATGATCTACCAGTACCGCAGGTTCGGCTCCATACCCTGGCTGCGCACGCTCGTGGTGTACTCGTTCGCGTTCTACCTCTTATGCGCGTACTTCCTCGTGCTGCTGCCGTTGCCCGAAGACCGCTCGGCCGTCGTGCCCTACGCGCAGACGCCGCAGCTCGTGCCGTTCAACTTCGTGCACGGGTTCCTGGCCGAAACGACGTTCTCGCCGAGCGATCCGTCCACCTGGCTGGCCGCGCTGCGCGACCCGTACGTCTACGAGGCGTTCTTCAACGTGCTGCTGCTGGTGCCGCTGGGCATGTACCTGCGCTACTATTTCCGCCGCACGTGGTGGCAGACGCTCGCCATCGGTTTTCTGGTGACGCTGTCGTTCGAGACGACCCAGCTCACCGGGCTCTGGGGCCTCTACGAGCATCCGTACCGCCTGTTCGACGTCGACGACCTCATGCTGAACACGCTGGGAGCGATGATCGGATTCTGGACGGTTGGGCCCGCGATGCGCGTGCTGCCCGACATCCGGCTCGTGAACGAGGAGGCGCGCGAGGCGGGCATGCGCGCCAGCGTGACGAAGCGCGCGCTGTCGTTCTTCATCGATCTGGCGATCGCCCTGGCTGCGGCCGGGGCGGCGACGGCCGCAGCCGAAGCGCTGGGCGCTCGCGCAGCCGTCGAGGCCGCCGGCGCGAGCTGGGGCACGGCGGTGCAGGCCGCGGACGCGGTATCGTTCGCAGCGTTCTTCGCGCTGGCTCCCGCACTCACCCGCGGGCAGACGCTGGCGCAGAAGCTGCTGAGGCTGCGCATCGTGAGGACGGACGCGACCCCGGCGCGCTGGTACCAGTACCTCGCACGTTACGGGCTGTTGGCGTTGTTCGGCTGGGCGCCGTTCGCGCTGCTGTTCGGCGTGCTGGATCTCGACGCGGCACAGGTCGGCGAGATGAACGCCCTTGCGGCGTTCGCCGCCGAGCACCGGGCGGCCGTCGTGGGGGCGTGGACGGCCTTCATGACGGCCTGGGCCGTGTCGCTGGCCGTGCGCGCCGCGCGAGCCGGCGCGAGGAAGCGGCCGTTCGTCATGCTGAACGGCGTGCTGTCGGGAACGCGCGTCATGACGGAGGCCGGCGTGGAGCTGGCGCGCGAGCGCCGCGGCGTGCTCGACGTCGACGAGGTGGCCGCGCTCGAGCGTGCCGTGGCCGAGGACGGCACGCCCCTTGCCGAGCTCATGGACCGGGCGGGGCGTGCCGTGGCCGACGAGGTGCGCGCCTGGGTGCCCGACCCGGCGCCGGTCGTGGTGCTTTCGGGATCGGGCAACAACGGCGGCGACGGGTGGGTGGCGGCCCGCGTGCTGGCGGAGGCCGGCTACCCCGTGACGCTGGTCGCCCCCGACCTGGCCGAGCGCCTGCATGCTGAACCGGCGCGTTCCACGGCGCTGGAAACGTTCGCCCGAGCCGCCGAGGACTGCCTTCCGCTGTCCGTGCTCATCGCGCCCGACGCCGACGTGCTGGCCGATGCCGTCGACGAAGCCGAGGCCGTGGTGGACGCGCTGCTGGGCACCGGTTTCTCCGGCGGCGAGGTACGCGAGCCGTACGCCGGGTGGATACGGGCCGCCAACCGCCGGCGCTTCGAGGGGAAGCGCGGCAAGGGCCGCGGGCGGCATCGCAAGCGCACGCACGAGCGAGGCGAGCACGAACGGCCGCGGCGCTCGCTGCCTGCGAAGGCCAAGGACGCCCCGTTCGCCGTGGCTGCAGACGTCCCCAGCGGCCTCTCGGCGCAAACCGGAGCCGCGGCGCGGCCGACGTTCGCCGCCGATGCTACCGTGACGATGCTCGCCTACAAGCCGGGCCTCGTCGCTTCCGCGGGCGCCCCATGGGTCGGCGCCGTGAAGCTGGCGAAGCTCGGCGTGGACGCGTCGAAGTACTTGGAAGCCGAAGAGCGGGCGTAAAAAAGCCTCCCTTGGGTTGGGGGGACCCGAGGGAGGCTATGCAGTGCGCACAGAGGAGAAGGGGGAAGGTGCGCATGCTCACGGCCCGTCGAAGGTTTGAGAGAGTGAGAGAGAGGGGGGGGGGTTCACACGAGAGACGAGACGACGGGCGCTCGGATAGATTGTCAAAGCCGCCCTTTCGGTTGGCAAGGACTAGAGTACCCGCGCTGCGGCCGTGCGACAATACGCTCGCGCGTTCGGTGAACCCCCGGTCAACGCCTTGTTGCCTCGGCGTGGATTGACGCGCTAGAGCCCGTAGAACTCGGTGGTGAGCGGACGGTTGGTGAGGGTCTTGGCCACATCGTGAGGGTCGGCGCCCTCCCAGGCGATGCTGCGCACGACGTCGGTGATGGGAAGCTCCACGTCGTAGCAGTCGGCCAGGGTCTTGAGCGTCTTGCACGCGAGCGCCCCTTCGGCGACCATGTGCGTCTGCGCGGCGAACTCCTCGAGCGTGCCGCCTTCGGCCAGAAGCTTGCCGAAACGACGGTTGCGCGAATGCTCGGAGGTGCACGTGGCCACGAGGTCGCCCGTGCCGGCCAGCCCCATGCAGGTGATGGCCTGCCCGCCGCAGCGCACGACGAGGCGGCTCATCTCGGCCAAGCCGCGCGTCATGAGCATGGCAGCCGTGTTGTCGCCGTACCCCAGGCCGTAGGACACGCCCACGGCGATGGCTATCACGTTCTTGAACGCCGCGCACAGCTCCACGCCGCACACGTCGTCGCTGACGTAGGTGCGGAACGTCTCGGACGCGAACAGCTGCTGGAAGAACGCTGCAGTCTCCTCGTTGGAGCTGGCGATGACGGTGCCCGACGGGATGCCCCGGATAACCTCCGCGGCGAAATTCGGCCCCGACAGCACGGCCAGGCGGCTCGCGTTGCCCATCTCGGCCTCGAACACCTCCACGGGCAGCAGGCCGCTTCCCTCCTCGACGCCCTTCGAGCAGATGATCACCGGGAAATCGTCGTCCACCGCCTCGGCCAGCACGCCGGCCACGTCGCGCATGACGCTCGACGGCGTCACGATGACGGCGGCCTGCGCGCCCGCCAAGGCCTCCTCGTAGGAGGTCGTGGCCACGATGCACCAGGAAAGCTCCACCTCGCTCAGGTAGCGCGGGTTCGCATGCGAGGCGTTGACGGCCTCCACCACCTCGGGCTTGCGGGCCCACAGCCCCACCTCGTTGCCGTTGCATGCCAGCAGCTGCGCGAGTGCCGTCCCCCACGACCCCGCCCCGATAACCGCGATCTTCATGTGAGCTCCCTACGCTTCCTTCTTCTTGCCCTTGTCGCCGATCCTGCTTTCGGTGCCGGCTCGCAGACGCTTGATGTTCTCGCGGTGCGCCCAGACCACGGTCAGGCCCGCGACGGTGCAGAACAGCCAGGCCAGCCAATCGCCCCAGAAGAAGTACAGCGCGAAGAACGGGCAGGCCGCAGCCGCCGCGATGGAGCCAATGGACACGCGCTTCGTGGTTGCAACCAGCACGATGAAGATGAGCAGCTCGAGGCAGGCGCCGATCCAACCGAACGTCACGAACAGGCAGCCCACGGCCACCGCGATGCCCTTGCCGCCCTTGAAGCCCAGCCACGGGCAGAAGATATGCCCCCACACGCAGCCGAGGAACGCCACGGCCAGCATGGTGTCGTACGTGACCAGCGCACCGGGTTCGAAGCCGCCCCCTGGCAGGAACCACGAGCTGAACGCCCAGGCCAGAACGCCTGACAGCAGACCCTTGCCGAAGTCCAGAACGAACACGGCGTAGCCGCCTACCTTGCCCATCGTGCGGATGGCGTTGGTGGTGCCGATATTGCCGCTGCCGTGCTCGCGCAGGTCGGTATGGTAGAACACCTTCGAGATGATCAGCCCGAAGGGAATGGATCCCAACAGAAACGCGGCGACGAACAGGCCGGCCGCAACCAGCAAATCCCCCATGGTCCTTTAATCCTTCTTCTTGAACTTGATCCTGATGGGCGTACCCACGAGCTCGAAGTTCTCGCGCAGACGGTTCTCGAGGTAGCGCTCGAAGTTGTCGTCCACGAGGTCGGGGCGGTTCGCGAAGAACGTGAACTGCGGCGGACACGTAGCCGTCTGCGTGACGTACTTCATGCGCAGCACCGCCTTGCCCTTGCTCACCGTGTGGCCGAACTCTCGGATGCCTGCGAGCCACGTGTTCAGGCGGTTCGTGGGGATGGTCTGACTGTAGTTCTCATAGGCCGCGTTCACGGCGTCCCAGATGCGATCGACCTTCTTGCCCGTGAGCGCCGAGATGGCGATGACCGGAGCATAGCCTACGAACGTGAGACGGTCGGCGATGCGCTCGCGGATCTCGGCCTTCGCCTCAGGCCCCTCGATGAGATCCCATTTGTTCAGCACGATGACCATGGCGCAGCCGCGCTCGGCCGCGAAACCGGCGACGCGTTGATCCTGATCGGTGAGGCCCAGCGTGGAGTCTATGACCAGCAGCGCAACGTTGGCGCGGTCGATGGCTCGCATGGCGCGCACGAAGCCGTAGTACTCCACGTCCTCGTCGATCTGGCTCTTGCGGCGCAGGCCCGCGGTATCCACGATGGTGTAGCGCTGGCCGTCGTGGACGATATGGGTGTCGATGGCGTCGCGCGTGGTGCCCGCCACGTCGGAGACGATGGAGCGGTCGTTGGCGGTGAGCTTGTTCGTGAGCGACGACTTGCCGGCGTTCGGGCGGCCGATGATGGCCACGTTGATGCCGTCTTCCTCGTCGGCGTCGGCGGGCAGGTCCACCTTCTTCAGCTCGTTCACGACCTCGTCCAAGAGGTCGCCCGTCCCGTGGCCGTGCATGGCCGAGACCGGCCACGGATCGCCCAGGCCTAGCTGGTAGAACTCCCACACCTCGTCCATGCGGTTCGGGGTGTCCAGCTTGTTCACCACGAGGAACACGGGCTTGGACGTCTTGCGCAGGATGCGCGCAACGGCCTCGTCGTCGGCGTTGACCCCGGTCTTGCCGTCCACGAGGAACAGGATGACGTCCGCCTCGTTCGCGCCGGCCAGCGCTTGATTGCGGATGGAGCCCTGGAAGGCGTCGTCATCGCCCATCTCGATGCCGCCGGTATCGATGAGCTTGAAGTCGACGCCGTTCCAGTCGGCCTCATGGTAGGAGCGGTCGCGCGTGACGCCGCGCATCTCGTGGACGATGGCCTCGTCGGCCTGGGCTATGCGGTTGACGAAGGTGGACTTGCCGACGTTCGGCCGTCCGACCACCGCGACGATGGGTAAAGGCATATTGCTACCTCGCAGATTGCTTCGATTGATGCGGTCAGGAGGTCGGATCGGTTCGTCCGACCAGGTGGATGATCTCGAGGAGATAATCCGATGCGTTACAGGATACCACGGACATGCGCGCGCCCGCCCGCTTTTCCATATCCTCCAAACTCATGTCATCGAGCGTTACCGCGTCGTCGTTGAACACGACGCGCGGGATGAGCGCCAGCTGCAAGCCGCGCTCGCGCTCGGCACGCACGGCATCGGCCATGTCGCAGCCGCATAGAAGCCCCGTCACGTCCACGTTGCCGCCGAAGAACTCGTTCTTCACGAACAGCGGGATCAGCAGCCCCTTGAGCGGGCTCGCATCGATGAGCGGGCCCAGGAAGTGGCGCGTCGCGCAGCCGGCCACGTAGTGGACGCGCGCGTCGGCGGCGCGCAGAGCCGCGGCGCAACGCTCGACGAGCCCCGCGCGCTCTGCCCTTTTCCAGTCGTCAACGAACGAGCAGATGATGCCCACGCCGTCCTCGAACATGCCGAAGTCGCCGTAGTGCTCCGACGGCGGCAGGTTCCGCAACAGCTCGGGGCCGTAGGCGTTATGGTAGAACTCGTCGGCCGGGAAGGCCCACATGCTGCCGCGCTCGGCCAGAGCGCGCCGCTGGAACGGAATGACGAGGTCCATCACCGCGCGCGACGACACGGGGTCGTTGAAGCTGCGGTCGAAGACGCTCTGGTGCTTCGTGAATCCCAGCGGCACGATGCACACGTCGAGAATGCCGGGGCGCGCGTACGCCCAGGCAAGCGTGTCTTCCAGCACGGCGCCGTCGTTCTGGTCGGGCACGAGCACGATCTGGGCGTGGAACTCGATGCCCGCTTCCAGCAGCCGCTCCAGCACGTCGATGCCGTGCTGCGCGTGCTTGCCGATCATGCGTCGGCGCACCTCCGGATCCGCCACGTGCAGCGACAGGCGCAGAGGCGATATGCGCTGCTCGACGATGCGCCGTTCGTCTTCGGGCTTCAGGTTGGTGAACGTGACGAAGGTGCCCGCGAGAAAGCTCAGGCGAAAATCGTCGTCGCGCAAGGTGAGCGAGGAGCGCATATCGTCGGGCAGCTGGCGCATGAAACAGAACGTGCAGGCGTTGCGGCATTGCCTCACGCCGTCGAACACGACGCCTTCGAACTCGAAGCCCCAGTCCTCGCCCTCCTCGCGCTCCAGTTCCACGACGCCCTCGTCGCCGTCGAGATCGACGTAGCCCAGCTCCATGACGTCGTCGGCCGCAAGCCAGCGCCAGTCGATGAGGTCGCGCACGGGCCTGCCGTCCACCGTGGTCACGTAGCAACCGGGCTCGAACCCCGCGTCGTCGGCCGGGCTGCCGGGCGCGACGGCGCTCACGAGCGCCCGCGGCGCCTCGCACCGCGCGCCGCATCCGCCGCGCTGCCTGGCCGCCGCCTCGCGATCGATATCGCCCGACGGGTACACCGGCGGCATCGGACGCGCTCCGGCATCCGCGCTCACAGCGCCTCCAGACGCTCCACGATGGCGGCTATCTGGTCTTCGGGAGTGGAGGCTCCGGCGGTGACGCCGACGCTCTCGCAGCCGACGAACCAGGAGGGATCCAGCTCCTCGGGCGCCTCCACGTGGTGGGTGCGCGGGCACGCGGCGGCGCAGATGTCGGCCAGGCGCGTGGTGTTCGACGAGTTGCGGCCGCCGATGACCACGATGGCGTCCACCTCGTCGGCGAGCGCCGCGGCCGATTCCTGGCGCTGGCGCGTAGCGAAGCAGATGGTGTTCTTCACCTCGGGCCGGATGCCGCGCGCGGCGAGCGCCTCGACCACCGCGTCCAGCGCCTCGCGGGTTTGCGTCGTCTGCACGACGATGCCCACCGGCGCCTCGATGCTCGCAGGCAGGTCGCCCGGGGCGGCGACCACGAACACCTCGCCCCCCGCTTCGCGCGCGTAGGCTACGAGGCCTTCCACCTCGGGATGGCCCTCCTCCCCCACCACCACGACGCGGCCGCAGCGGCGTGCGAGATCGGCGGCGGCCTTCTGCGCGCGGGCGACGTGCGGGCACGTGGCGTCGATGAGGGGCAGATCGCGTTCTTCCACCGCCCGGCGCACCGCGGGGGTCACGCCGTGACTGCGGATGATCACCGAGCCGCGCTCGACGTTCTCGGGGCCGTCGACCGCGCGGATGCCGCGCGCCGCCAGTTCGGCCACCACCTGCGGATTGTGGATGAGCGGACCCAACGTGGATGCGCCCTCGCCGCTGGCGCTGGCCTCGACGGCCATGTCGAGCGCGCGCTGCACGCCGTAGCACGCCCCGGCGTAGCTTGCCTTCACCACTCTCATGCGACCTCCTGAACCTTCGCCGCCTTCGCCGCCTTCGCGGCTGCCTTGGCCTCGATGCCGGCGACGACCTCGGCCGTCGTATGATGCGGGACGGGATGCTCGGCGAACACGGCCGTGAAGTCCTTGCCGCCGGGGAACAGCGCCGGCATGTCCACCTGCTCGCGCGGCACGTTCAGCGACAGCGCGAAGCACTCGCGCATGGCGTACCACGAGCAGCCGTCCAAGCGGTCTTCCTTCGGCAGGAAGTCGAAGTCCTCGACGAGGACGGGGTTGCCGTACTCGATGGTGATCTTCGGGAAACGGAAGCGCTCGCCCTTGTGCTTCACGTGCTCGGCGTTGCGCACGGTCATGGGAAGGATGGGCGCGTGCCCCATCTTCGCGATGAACGCGGCTCCCGAGTGCAGCTCGGGCGTGCGATCGCTTTTGCCGCGACGGGTTCCCTCGGGCATGATCCCCACGATCTCGTTGCTCTTCAGCATGCGCGTGGCGCGCTTGATGGCGGTGCGGTCGGCCGCGTCGCGCTTGATGGGAAACGCGCCCACGCGCGACAGCACCTGGCCCACCAGGCCGTGCGCGTTGCCGAACAGGTTCTCGCGTCCGAGGAAGCGCACCCACTGCGAGGGCCGTCCGGCCAGGTACATGAACGCCACGTCGAGGAACGACGTATGGTTGCCGACGACCACCACCCCGGTCTTGTCCTTGAAACCGCGCAAACTCTCGCGGTGGTCGACCCGGTAGCGGAAGCAGATCTTGAACACGAAAGCCAAGAAGCCCCAGATGAGGTTGCCGGCCCAGTGCGGCACCTGCTTCTCGTCGGACGTGCCGCCCAGCGGCATGTCCCACATCTTCTCGTACGGGAGGAACAGGCTCATCGCGCGCCCTTCTCGCGGGCGAGCGCGCAAATGTCCTCGATGACCTCTTCGATGTAGCGGCCGGTGGAATCCAGGCGCACGGCATCGTCGGCCGGGCGCAAAGGCGAGGTGGCGCGCGAGGAGTCCTGATCATCGCGACGGCGGATGTCGGTGAGCACCTCGTCGTAGTCGACGGAGCCCACGCCGCGGTCGACGTTCTGGCGCACGCGGCGATGCGCGCGCTCCTCAGCCGATGCGGTGAGGAACACCTTCACCGGAGCCTCGGGGAACACGGTGGTGCCGATGTCGCGGCCCTCCACCACGTAGTCGCCCGCGCGGCCGATGCGCTGCTGCTGCTCAACGAGCGCCGCGCGCACGGAGGGCGCGGCCGACACGGGGCTCACGGCGCGGTCGATCTCGGCCGTGCGGATGGCATCGGTCACGTCGATGCCGCCGATGGAAACGCGGCGCGGAACCGGCTCGCCCTCCTCGTGCGCGAAGGCGATGTCGTGGGCGCGTGCGAGGCGGCCGAGCGCTTCGTCGTCGTCGAAGGGAACCCCGTCCTGCAACGCCCGCCAGGCGACGGCGCGGTACATCGCGCCCGTGTCGAGGCAGGAGAAGCCCAGCTCGCGGGCGACGGCCTTCGCGACCGTGGACTTGCCGGCCCCGCTGGGGCCGTCGATGGCAATGATCATCGTGCCAACCTTTCGATATCGGTGAGGAACTGCGGATAGCTGATTTTCACGGAGTCGAAGTTCTCCACTTCGACGGGAGCGTTGCCGCACAGGCCGGCGAGCGCCCAGGTCATGGCCAGACGGTGGTCGTTCTTCGAGTCGAATGCGGCGCCGACGGGCACTTGCAAGCCCGGCTGGCCTTCCACGAACAGGTCGTTGCCGTCGATCCACGCGTCCACGCCGAGAGTCTCAAGCCCCTCCACGATGGCGGCCAGGCGGTCGGTCTCTTTCACGCGCAACTCGCTGACCTCGCGGAACACGGTGACGCCGCGCGCGTGAGCCGCCACGAGCGCCAACACCGGCACTTCGTCGACGATGGTGGCGATCTTGTCGGCTGGCACCTCGCACCCATGCAGGTTCGGCGTGTAGCACGCCGAAACGATGCCGTAGGGCTCCTTGCCCGCCGCTCCCGTGTGACGCACGCTGATATCGGCGCCCATGCGCTCGAGCGTGCGCGTGAATCCGATGCGCGCGGTGTTCAAGCTGACGTTCTCCACCTGGATGGAGCTGTCGGGCTTCAACACGGCAGCGCAGACGAGGAACGCCGCCGAAGACGGATCGCCCGGCACCTGCACCTCGCAGGCCCGAAGCGCAGCGGGACCCGTCACGCTGGCCGTGCGGTCGGCCGCTGTGGTGGTCACGCCGAATTCGGGCAGCATGAGCTCGGTATGGTTGCGCGAGGGCGAGGGCTCGTTGAGCGTCGTCGTGCCCCGCGCATACACGCCGGCCAGCAGCACCGCGGTTTTGAGCTGGGCCGACGCCATGGGGGCGTCGTAGGTTATCGCGCGCAGGCCCTCGGAGCCGCACACCGTGAGCGGCAGCGTCTCGCGCCCTTCGGGCTCGAAGCGCGCGCCCATCTTCATGAGCGGCGCGGTGATGCGGCGCATGGGACGGCGCTGTAGCGAGTCGTCGCCCGTCAGCTCCACGCGCACGTTCCACGGCGCCAGCACGCCCATGAGCAGGCGCACCGTGGTGCCGGAGTTGCCGCAGTCGATGGGAGCCTCGGGCTGCGAGGGGCCGGCGGCGCCCCACCCCGTGACGCCTCCCGCCAAGCTGCCGTCGGGCTGCTTCTCGAGCGACACCTGCGCGCCCAGCTGGCCTACGGCCCTGATGGACGAGCGCACGTCCTCGGAGTCGAGCACGCCCGAAAGCCGCGAGGTGCCCTCGGCCATGGCGGCGAACAGCACGGCGCGGTGCGATATGGACTTGTCGCCCGGGACCGAGGCCGAGCCGCGCAGGGGCGCCGGCAGCGGGTTGACGACGGTGGCGTTTGCTTCATGCGACATGGGTATGCTCCTTTGCCGTCAAGGGACTGAACGATACTGAAAATCCTGCGTTGATGAGCTGGGCGGACAGCTGGCCGATATCACCCTCGTCGGTGAGCACGAGGCTGAGCACGGCGCTGTCCTCCGTGACGTGGTCGATCTCGATGGATTGGATGTTGCACCCCACCGAGCTGGTGACGGTGGTCACCTCGGCCACGACGCCCGGACGGTCCTCCATGGGGATGCGCACTTCCAGCAGACGCTCCGTCGAGGGCACCCAGGCAGCCGGCAGCGCGCGGCGCGCGGCCGCCGCGTCGGCCAGCAGCACAGTGAGCGCGGCGCGGTCGTCGGATGCCAGCGCGTCGGCGAACGCGCCGATGATGCCCTGGATCTCGTCGAGCCCGTCGGACAGCGCGTCCTTGTTGTCGAAGGCGATGCCGCACCACAGCTCGGGCGAACCGGCCGCGATGCGCGTGGAGTCCTTGAAGCCTCCGGCGGCCAGGCGCATGAGCGCCTGCTGGTCGTCGGCGTGGCGGCTGGCCAGCTGCACGAGCGAGGACGCCATGATATGCGGCACGTGGCTGACCACGGCCACCGCCTCGTCGTGGTCCTCGCGCGGCAGCGCGATGACGCGCGCGCCGATGGAGGTGACCAGCTCGTGCAGGCGCGGGAAGTGCTCGGCGGGCGTGTCGGCGTCGGGACAGAGGATCCAGTGCGCGCCCTTGAACAGGTCGGGTCGCGCGCCTTCGATGCCGTTCACCTCGGAGCCGGCCATGGGATGCCCGGGCACGAAGTTCTCGGGATGCGGCAGGACGCGCTCGGCCAAAGCCGTGATGCGCGCCTTCGTGGAGGCGGTGTCCGTGACGATGCCGCGATAGTCCCACCGCGCGAGGTCTTCGAAGTAGCGCTCCGCCGCGCCGACGGGCGTGGCGAGCACCACAAGGTCGCAGCCGTCGCCGACGAAGCGTTCGAACGCAGGATCGTCCGGCAGCGCGCCGTCCGTGGCCCAGCCGCGCTCGACGGCTTCGGCCAGCGTGCGTTCGTCGATGTCGACAGCCAGCACCCGCGTGTCGGGATACGCCGCGCGCACAGCGGCGGCGAACGAGGCGCCCACCAGTCCGAAACCTACCACCGCTATACGGCGAAACGCCTGATCAGGTTGCGTTGTATGCTGGTGTGCCATGAAACGGGAGCGCCTTTCTAGCATAGGGGTTCATTCCGTGTTCCGCAGGCTCCCGCTGCGCGGTCTCCTGCGGGTTTCATTCTAGCATTATTCGGCACGTCCGATGGCCTGGTGGAGCGCCGCCACTTCTTCGGCATCGAGCGCGCGCCACGCCCCGCGCGGCAGATCGCCCAGATCGAGCGGGCCGAACGAATCGCGATGAAGCGCCAGCACCGGATGGCCGACGGCGGCCAGCATGCGCTTCACCTGGCGCTTGCGACCTTCGCGGATGCCCAAGCGCACGATAGAGCGCCGCGTCGCGCGCCCTTCGCACACGGCCGCATACTCCTTCGAGGAGCGCGGCGGCACGGCGGCGGGAATCTCCAGCAGACGCTCGGCATGGCGAGCCGCCCCGCCCTCCACCATGCGCACGTCGGCCGGCTGCGTCGGGCCGTCGTCCAGCTCGATGCCGCGCCGCAGAAGCGCCAGATCGCGCTCGGTCGGACGACCCTCGACGCAGGCCAGGTAGCGCTTCGTCACATGATGCTTCGGATGCAGCAGGCCGTTGCCCAGCTCGCCGTCGGTGGAGAACAGCAGCAGGCCCGTCGTATCGAAGTCCAGCCGCCCGATGGGGAACAGCCCCGGATAGCGCTCGGTCGGCACGAGCTCGGCCACGGTACGCCGTCCCTGCGGATCGGACATGGTGGTGACGAACCCGGCCGGCTTGTGCAACATGATGGTGACGGGCCCGTCGGCCAAGCGCACGACCGCGCCGTCCACCGCTACCTCGTCCACGAGCGGATCCACCTTGCTTCCCAGCTCGGTCACCACCTTGCCGTTCACGGTCACGCGCCCCGCCGTCATAAGGTTCTCCGACCCCCGCCGGCTAGCCGCCCCCGCCCGAGCAAGGAACTTCTGCAACCGCATGGGAACGATGCGGCTCTCGCAATCGGATACCTCTCCCATGTCGCTCACCTCCCGCCTCCGATCTTCGGAAACCCGTCGTTCGAGACGACGACGCAAGACGCACGGCGCCGAGCGCGGAAAGCCTACTCATCGTCCGTCTCGAACGTCAGGTTGTCGAAGTCGATCTTCTCCACGAGGCCGAACCCGCTGGCCATAGCCTCGGCGAGCATCTGCTGAGCCGCGTCGGAGGCTGCTTCCTCGCGCGGACTTTCCGCGATGCTCCCCGGTCCTTCGTCGTCCAGCTCGAAGCGCACGCCGTCCAGAGGATCGGCCTCATCGCCGTCCAGGCGCGCG
Organism: Eggerthella sp. BIOML-A1; assembly: GCF_009875595.1. Classification (NCBI taxonomy): domain Bacteria; kingdom Bacillati; phylum Actinomycetota; class Coriobacteriia; order Eggerthellales; family Eggerthellaceae; genus Eggerthella; species Eggerthella sp. BIOML-A1. The sequence continues at coordinate 220,238 of NZ_WWRZ01000004.1, forward strand.
TCATCGGCGACAAACGCGTCCTCGCGCGTTGCGCTCAGGCGCTCGCGTATGAACGCGCGCGTGTCGTCGTCGGGCGCGAACTGGTCGAGGTCGGGCAGGTCGGCCGTCGAGCGCAGGCCGAACTTCTCCAAGAACGCGCGCGTGGTGGCGTAGAGCGTGGGGTTGCCGGGCGCGTCGGCTACGCCCGCCTCGCGCACGAGCCCCTTCTCAACGAGCGAGTTGATGGAGCTGTCCGAGTTCACGCCGCGCACCGAGGCCACGCCCGAGCGCGTCACCGGCTGCAGGTACGCTACGATGGCAAGCGTCTCCATGGCCGCCTGCGACAGCTTGCGCGTGTCCCACGACAGCACGTAGCGCTCGATGAGCTCGTGGTAGGCGGGGTGCGTGTACAGCCGCCAGCCGCCGGCCACCTCGCGCAACTGGATGCCGCGGTTCTCGTCTTCCAGCTGATCCCGCAGCTCCACGAGCGCGCGTTCCGCCTGGCCAGGCTCCACCTCCAGCATGTCGGCCAACGCGATGGTGCCCACCGGCTCGTCCGTGACGAACAGCATGGCTTCGATCGCGCCCTTCAACTGGTTGTCCTGCAAGCCTTGGAACATGGATCCTACCCCTCCTCCACCGAGGTCAGCGAGTCATCGCCCGTGAGCACGAGCTCGCCCGACCCTTCGATGTAGCGTATGTCGATATCGCCGAACAGCTCGGCCTGCTCGATCTTCACCATGGCGCGCTTGTACAGCTCGAGCACAGCCAGGAACGTCACCACCACCACCGGCACCGGCGTGCGCTCGTCCACCAGTTCCGAGAAGCGCAGCGTCTTCTTGTTCTGGATGCGCTGGTGGATGGCACGCACGTGCACCTCCACGGGGATGGGCTTCGCAGCGATGTGCTCCGATTCCAGCAGGAACACGTCGCGGCGCGCGAAGGCGCGGGCGGCCAGCAGCGCCAGGCCGTCCATCGTGACGTCCTTCAGGTAGTCAGGCATGAGGTTCAGGAAGCACGCGTCGGGCCCGAACGGGCGCGGATGCATGCGTCCCTCGGACACGAAGCGCATGTGCAGCGCGCTGGCAGCGTTCTTGTACTGCTTGTAGGCCAGCAGGCGCTCAACGAGGATGTCGCGCGCCTCGCTTGGCGCCAGCTCCTCGAACTCTTCGGCCACCGCGTCGCGCTCGCGCGGCAGCAGGCTTTCGGCCTTGATCTCCAGCAGCGTGGAAGCCACCAACAGAAAGTCGCTTGCCACGTCGAGATCGAGGTTGTCCATGCGCGACACCTCGGCAAGGTACTGGTCGGCGATCTGCGTGATGGAGATAGCGCCGATATCCACCTTCTGCCGGCTAACCAGGTACAGCAAAAGGTCGAACGGCCCCTCGAAGCTGTCTATGCGAACCTTGTACGACATGGAGCCGCCCTGCTACCTGCCAAAGGAGAACAGCAGGTCGAACACGTTGCCGGCCGTCGCGTCCAGATAGATGCCGATAGGATTGAAATGCAGCACGTACGGCACGAGGAGCACCACGATGAGGAACACCGGCATCGCGTAGCGCTGCACTTTGTAATACTGCGGCAGATACTTCTGCGGCAGGAAGAACGCGAAGATGGACGAGCCGTCCAGCGGCGGGATGGGCAGCAGGTTGAAGAACATGAGGTACAGGTTGATGAGCGAAAACATGGGAAGGAACAACGTGAGGAAGTAGTAGAAGACGTCGTTCTGCGCCAGCGCGCTCACCGGCAGCACGAGCATGACGAGCGTGTACACGACTGCGCCCAGGACGGCCAGCACGAGGTTGGCCGCAGGCCCGGCGAGGCCCACGATGAGGTCGCCCTTGCGCGGGTCCTTGAAGTAGGCTGGGTTGTACGGCACCGGCTTCGCGTAGCCGAACACCGGCATGTTCATGGCCATGAGCAGAAGCGGCATGATGACCGTGCCGAAGGGGTCGATGTGCTTGAGCGGGTTGAACGACAGCCGTCCCGCGCGCTTGGCCGTGGGATCGCCCAGCTTGTAGGCGGCGAAGCCGTGGCACGCCTCGTGGCACACGATGGCGGGCACGAAGCTCAGAATGGAGCATATGAGGTAGGGTATCGAAATCATAGTGCGATCAGTCTACCGCAACCGCAGAGGGCGACATGCGCCGGGAGGGAAACTTCACAAGGAGCGAACGCCGCGAAGCCGGACTCGGCATGCGGAAACGCATCTTCGCTCCAAAAACACGCCTCAGTCTCCGAGGCGTGTTTTTGGAGCGAAGATGCCCGGCGCCAGCGCCGCTGGAAAACGTTTTCGCGCCGCTCGTGTCGCGCGAGCCCCGCGTTCAGCGCCGAACAGGCCTTTCGCCGCGGAACCGGTTCAGCGCGACCCGGCGCGCATGGTACGCTTCGTGCATGATTTCCCGATCGCGAAAAGGAGCCATCGCCATGTCAGAAGCACGCCACAACCCCGTTCTCGCAGGTCAGACCGCCGTCATCACCGGAGGCGCTTCCGGCATCGGCAAGAGCATCGTCCAACGCTTCCTGGAGGCGGGCGCAAGCTGTCTGGCCGCCGACCTCAACGAGGAGGCTCTCGCCGCGCTCAAGCAGGAGCTGGCCGAGTACGGAGACAAGCTGGACGTCGTCAAGGTGGACGTGTCGAGCCGAGACGACGTGGAGGGCATGGTCGACCGCGCCGTCCAGACGTTCGGGCAGATGGACATCATCGTGAACAACGCCGGCATCATGGACAACCTGCTGCCCATCGCCGAGATGGACGACGACGTATGGGAGCGTCTCATGAAGGTGAACCTGAACAGCGTCATGTACGGCACGCGCAAAGCCGTCCGCTACTTCATGGAGCGCGGCGAAGGCGGCGTCATCATCAACACCGCGTCGCTGTCGGGCCTGTGCGCCGGACGAGGAGGCTGCGCCTACACGGCCTCGAAATTCGCCGTGGTGGGCCTGACGAAGAACGTGGCGTTCATGTACGCCGACACCGGCATCCGCTGCAACGCCATCTGCCCCGGCAACACGCAGACCAACATCGGCGTCGGGATGCGCCAGCCCAGCGAGCGCGGCATGGCGAAGGCGACGACCGGCTACGCCGGCGCCACCCGCTCCGGCACCCCCGAGGAGATTTCCGCCGCCGCGGTGTTCCTGGCCTCCGACCAGGCCGGCTTCATCAACGGCGAGACCCTCACCATCGACGGCGGCTGGAGCGCGTACTAGGAGCCCCGGTCCACCATCGCCCCAATGAGAAGCGGCCGGCCGACGGCCGGGCGCTTCGTCGATCGCAGGCGGTTCGCGCCGCCTACGCGTTCTCGCGCTCGAACTCGCCCATGAACTTCACGAGGGCCTCGACGCCTTCGCGGGGCATGGCGTTGTAGATGCTGGCGCGCATGCCGCCCACGCTGCGGTGGCCCTTGATGCTCTCGATGCCGACCTTCTTCGCTTCGGCGACGAACTTCGCGTCCAGCTCGTCGCTTCCGGTGACGAACGGCACGTTCATGATGGAGCGGTCCTCTTTGCGCGCGGTGCCCTTGAACAGCGCGCTCTGGTCGAGGAAGTCATACAGAAGCTGCGCCTTCTCAACGTTGCGCTCTTTCATGGCCTCGAGGCCGCCCTGGGCCTTCAGCCACTGGAACACCTTGCCGCACATGTAGATGCCGTACGCAGGCGGGGTGTTGTACAGGCTCTTCGCGTCGACATGCGTGTCGTAGCGCAGCATGGTGGGCGTGCCGGGCAAAGGCTCGGACACGAGGTCGTCGCGGATGATGACGATAGTCACGCCGGCCGGGCCCACGTTCTTCTGAACGCCGCCGTAGATGAGGCCGTACTTCGACACGTCCATGGGCTCGGACAGGAAGCACGACGACACGTCGGCCACCAGCGGTTTTCCGTTCGTGTTGGGCAGCTCGTGGTACACGGTGCCGTAGATGGTCTCGTTCTGGCAGATGTAGACGTAGTCGGCGTCGTCGGACAGCTGGAGGGCGCGCACGTCGGGCACGTAGCTGAAGTTCTCGTCCTCGGAGGAGGCGACGCAGCGGGCATCGCCGAAGATCTTCGCTTCCTTGAACGCCTTCTTCGACCACGAGCCGCTGACGATGTAGTCGGCCACCTTGTTCTTCATGAGGTTCATGGGGATCATCGCGAACTGCGTGGACGCGCCGCCCTGTAGGAACAGCACGCGGTAGTTGTCGGGAATGTCCATGAGGTCGCGGATGTCCTGCTCGGCGGCCTCCATGATGGCGGCGAAGGGCTTGGAGCGATGGCTCATCTCCATGACGGACATGCCGCAACCGCGGTAGTCGAGCATCTCGTCAGCGGCTTCGCGCAGCACCTCCTCGGGCAGAACGGCGGGACCGGCGGAGAAGTTGTACACTCGAGCCATGGGAACGACCTCCTTGATACGTGACGCAGACAATGCGGTCAAGTATACACGCGTTCCACGTCCTCCGCGCGCTTTATCTTGCTAAAGCGCGAAAATGCCCGCTTGGACGGCTGGGTCAACCTGCAGCTCCTACCCCAGTCCCGGCCATCCTTGCTGGCGCAGGGCTTCGTAGGCGGCCACCGCCACGGCGTTGGACAGGTTGAGGCTGCGCAGGCCCTCGCGCATGGGGATGCGCACGCAGCGGTTCGCGTGCGCCTCGATGAGGCCGAGGGGCAGGCCCCGGCTCTCGCGGCCGAACACGAGGAAGGATCCCTCCCCGTACGCCACGTCGCCGAACCCTCGACAGGCCTGCCCGGTGAACAGGTGCAGCTCGTCGGCTGCATGAGCCTCGAAGAACGCCTCGGCGCACGGCCATCGCACGATATCCACCTCGTCCCAGTAGTCGCAGCCCGCACGCGCGAGGTTCTTCTGCGTCAGGCGAAATCCCATGGGCTCTACGAGGTGCAGCCGCGCTCCCGTGCAGGCGCACGTGCGCGCGATGTTGCCCGTGTTCTGCGGGATCTCCGGCTCCACCAGCACGATGTTCAAAGGCCGCGTCACAGCTGCTCCGCCTGCCTCGCCATCTCTTCCTCCAGCTCCTCGGTGAGCAGGAACCACTCCTCCTCGGCGGCGGCCAGGCGCTGCTTGAGCTTGGCGTGCTCGGCCACGGCGTCAGACGAGACGTCCTCGTTGATGTAGAAGGTAGGGTCGGCCATGAGCTCCAGCAGCTCGGCCATGCGCGCGTTGTCGCGCTCCATCTGCTTGTCCAGCTCGGCGATTCGCTTGCGATGGTTCTTGAGCGCGGCGTAGGCGCGGTTGCGAGCTTCAGCCTCGCGGCGCTTCTGCTCCTTGGTCTTGGGCGAACTCGCGCGCGGCGCCGTGAGCTCGGCTTGGGACCCGCTCGCCGCAGCCGGAGTCTTCGCAACCGCCTTCCCTTTCGCACCCTTGGCGTCCTTGCCCTTCCCCGCAGCCTTCGCTTTGGGGCCTTCGTCCAGCATCTCGTCCACAAGCGACGGGCCGCTAGGGCCGTCCCCGTCCAGCTGTCCGCTCTTGAACAGGTAGTAGTCGTAGTCGCCGTCGTAGTTCGTCGCGCGCCTGGGCTCGATCTCCACGATGCGGTTCGCCACCCCGCGGATGAGGTGACGGTCGTGCGTGATGAAGAGTATCGTGCCCTCGAACACCTTGAGCGCCTGCTCCAGGATGTCGGCGCTGGCGATGTCGAGATGGTTCGTCGGCTCGTCGAGGCACAGAAGCGGCCGCGGGGCCACCAGCATCTTCGCCAGCGCGAGGCGGCTCTTCTCGCCACCGGACAGCACGCTCACCTTCTTGTCCACCGCATCGCCCGTGAACAGGAACGCGCCCAGCAGCGTGCGCACCTGCGAGACGCTCCAGCCCGGCGCCACGCGGTCGAGCTCTTCGAACACGGTGTTGCCGGGATGCAGCTCCTCCAGCTGGTGCTGCGCGTAGTAGGTCTTCGACACGTGCACGCCGTACTCGATAGTGCCCGCATCGGGCTCGATGGCGCCCGCGATCATCTTGAGCAGCGTCGACTTGCCCGCGCCGTTGGGGCCCACAAGCGCGATCTTGTCGCCGCGGTACATGGTGAAGTCGAAGCCGTCGTACACGGCCTTGTCGCCGTAGCGCTTCACGAGGCCGCGGGCGCGCACCACCTCGTCGCCCGTGCGCGGCGGCTGCTTGAAGTTGAACTTGACGGTTTTCTTCTCCTCGGGAAGCTCGATGCGCTTGATCTTCTCGAGCTTCTTCACGCGGTCCTGCACCTGCTTGGACTTCGTGGCCTTGTAGCGGAACTTCTCGATGAACGCCTCCATATGGGCGATCTCCTCGGCCTGCTTCGCCGCCTCGGCGCGCAGGCGTTCCAGGCGCTCCTCGCGCGTTTTGAGGTAGGCCGAGTAGTTGCCCTTGTACAGGTTCACCTGGCCGTTGTCCACCTCGGCCACGCGGTCCACCATGTTGTCCATGAACGCGCGGTCATGGCTGACCACGATGACCGTGCCCGCGTAGCCGCGCAAAAAGCCCTCGAGCCACCTCACGCTCTCCAGGTCGAGGTGGTTGGTGGGCTCGTCGAGCAGCAGCACCTCGGGGTTGCGGATGAGCAGCTTCGCCAGCGCGATGCGCATCTGCCATCCGCCCGAGAACTCGGTGGTGCAGCGCGCGAGGTCGTCTTCCTTGAAGCCCAGGCCGAACATGACGCTGCGCACCTTCGCCTCGATGGTGTAGCCGCCCAGCACCTCGTAGGCGTCGCGGGCGCGCCCGGCGGCGGCAAGCTGCTGCGGCGTGGGGGCCTCGCCCAGCTCGGCTTCCAGCTTGTGCAGGCGGCGCTCGGCTTCCAGCACCTCCACCTGCGAGGACATGACTTCCTCGAAGATGGGTTGGTCGGCCATCTCGATGGCCTCCTGCTCGAGGTAGCCCACGCGCGCGCCCTTCGCGAACAGCACCCGGCCCTCGTCGGGATCCTCGGCGCCCGAGATGATGTTGAGCATGGTGGTCTTGCCGGCGCCGTTCGGGCCCACGAGCGCCAGGCGCTCGTATTCTTCCAGGCGGAACGTCACGTCGTGGAAGAGCTGGCGCCCTCCGAACGACTTCGAGATATGTTCGAGCTGCATGATCATGGTGCGTGCGCGCTTTCTGCTTGCGGTTCGGTGCGGTGCTGCGCCCGCAGGCGCAACTTGTCTATGATACCGGAAGAAGCCGCCTGCGGCGAAACGGCTTCTCCAATCGCAGAAAGCTCCTATATCGGTGCGAGCCGTGAGCATCCGCGAGCGCTATGCCAGCGCGGCGTACTCCTCATCCGAGACGGGCTCCAGCCACTCGTTCGACGCGCCTTCGGCTGGCACGGCGATGGCCACGTGCGAGAACCAGCTGTCCGGCGCCGCCCCGTGCCAATGCTTCGTTTCGGGCGGGATGCTCACCGCATCGCCCGGCTTGAGCTCGCGCGCGGGCCGGCCCCATTCCTGGCAGTAGCCGCGCCCGCCCGTTACCAGCAGGATCTGGCCCCCCACATGGTGCACGTGCCAGTTGTTGCGGCATCCCGGCTCGAACGTCACGTTGCTCACGCTCACGCCCGCATCCGTCCCGGTCAGCGACGCCAGATAGCTCGTGCCGACGAAATACTGCGCGTACGTCTCGTTCTCCTCGCCCAGCGGGAACACCGCCGCCGGCCCCAGGCTCTCCTTCATGTCCATGATGCATCCTTCCTTTCACCGGAAGGCGTTCCGGCATCCTGCCGCCCTTCGCCTTCCCTATCCGACGAACCCATCCTATCCCTTTGAGCCCACTCCAAGTCAAGGGAGCACGCGAGTCCGAACCGACTTGCCCGCCATCGCTTGACTTGGAGTGGGCTCCATGTGGTTCAATGCACCTACGAGGTAAGGAGCTTCCCATGAAGATCGCCGAAGTGAGCAAGGAATACGGCTTGTCCGCCGACACGCTGCGCTATTACGAGCGCATCGGCCTGCTGCCGAACGTCACCCGCACGGCAAGCGGCATCCGCGACTACAGCGAGCAAGATTGCGCGCGCGTGCAGTTCGTGAAGTGCATGCGGGCCGCCAGCGTGTCCATCGAGGCGCTCATCGAGTACATGGCGCTGTACGACCAGGGCGACTCGACCCTCGAAGCGCGCAAAACGCTGCTCGAGGAGCAACGTGCGCTCGTGGAGCATCGCATCGCCGAGATGCAGGCCGGCCTCGATCGCCTGAACTTCAAGATCGACAACTACGACAAGACCATCCGTGACTGCGAGAAGAAGCTGCGCGGCGAAGCGTGATCCGCAGAGCCCGGCCTTGCATGCAAAAAAAAGCGGCCCCTAAGGGCCGCTTTTGCTCGTTCATGCGCTCAGAGCTTTAGAGCACGCACACCTGCGTGGCCTGGCTCTTGCCGTTGGAACCGGACGCGATCACGAATTCCACCTTGGCATTTTCGTCGAGGCTCTTGTAGCCGTCGCCCTGAATCTCGCTGAAATGGACGAACAGGTCTTCGCCGTTCTCCTGGGAGATGAAGCCGTAACCTTTTTCAGAGCTGAACCACTTAACCGTACCTTGAGACATACAAACCTAGCTTTCCACCCCGAAGGGCTCATACTGCGACGCATGCAACCGTGTTGTCAGCGTTGCGATCATAAGCGACGTGTTGTCGCCTACCTCAGTATAAGCCCTGCAACGGAGAATCCGAGGAGCAGAGCCCGATACTTGCTCGCACACAAGATCAGCACTTTTCGAAGTGCGCGAGGCGAAAGGTGCCGGATGCGACAGGCGATGCGATACCGAATGCGACGGAATAAAAAAACAGACCAGACTGTTCGTCTGGCCTGCCGTTAAATTCTGGCTCCCCGGGTAGGATTCGAACCTACAACCCTCCGGTTAACAGCCGGATGCTCTGCCGTTGAGCTACCGAGGAATGTGCGCCCTTGATCGCGCAAGTGAAGATTATACCGGAACCTCATCATTTCGCAATACCGAATTTTCAAAAATTGGGCACTTGCAAGATTTCCAATGATAAGGCCAGTTCATAAGCCAAAAAGTCTAATAAACCATGTTCATGGCTTCTCTTACCTCATCGAGCGTGGCGTTCGCGATCTCGTTGGCACGGCGGTTGCCCTCGTGCAGCACGTCCTTGATGTAGTCCATGTCACCGGCCAGCTGCACGCGACGCTCGCGGATGGGCGCCAGGAACTCGTTCACGCTCTCGGTGACGTACTTCTTGAGCGTGCCCGACCCGCCGTCGCCGATCTCCTCGGCGATGTCGACCTCGGTGCGGCCCGTGCACAGCGCGGCGGTGGTGAGGAGCGCCGACACGCCGGGGCGGTTCTCCTTGTCGTAGGTGATCATGCGGTCGGCGTCGGTCTTCGACTTCTTGATGAGCTTGGCGGTTTCCTCCGCGGTCAGCGACAGGCTGATGGCGTTTCCGTAGCTCTTCGACATCTTGCGCCCGTCGAGGCCGGGGATCTCCACCGCGTCGTTCAGCACGCCTTCGGGCTCGGGGAACACGTGGCCGTAGCGCTCGTTGAAACGGCGCGCAACCTGGCGGGTCTGCTCGATGTGCGGCAGCTGGTCCTTGCCCACCGGCACGATGTTGCCCTTGCAGAACAGGATGTCGCACGCCTGGTGCACCGGATACGTGAGCAGAAGCCCCGTGAGCGCATGGCCCGACGCGTCCATCTCGGACTTCACCGTGGGGTTGCGCAAAAGCTCGGACTCGGTGACCAGCGACAGGAAGGGCAGCATGAGCTGGTTCAGCGCCGGAACGGCCGAATGCGTGAAGATGATGGTCTTCTCGGGATCGATGCCGCAGGCCAGGTAGTCCACCACCATGTTGTACACGTTGTCCTGGATGTGCTCGGTGGTGTCGCGATCGGTGATCACCTGGTAGTCGGCGATGATGATGCGCGTGGTTATGCCCATGTCCTGCAGCGCGACGCGTTCGCGGATGGTGCCGAAGTAGTGGCCCATGTGCAAACGGCCCGTGGGACGGTCGCCCGTGAGCATAGTGTACTTCTCGGGGTGGATGGGAAGATCGGCGCGGATCTCGTCGGAGCGCTTGCGGCTCGCTTCAAAACTATCGATGCTCATAGTGTCGGTTCTCCGTTGATCGAAGCTCTTCGTTGGATGGTTGCAACGATTCAGTATAACGGTTTTCGCCGTTCGGTACAGCAATCGCCGAAGCTCCGGCAGCCCGTCCGAACGTCCGCCCTGCGCTCGACCTGAAGGGCGAGACCCATAGATCCGCCCATTTGAGGAACGCGGGAGGAAAACCGGAGCCGCTCGCGCGCAGTATAATTCCTACGTACGCGATATACGCGCCAGCCAAAGCGAGAAGATGGAGCACCCACATGAACGACACCTTGCGCAACCTTGGGAAAGACGAGCTCGTCGAGCTTCTGGAGATATACGCGAAGAACCTCATCGCCCTCGACGGCACCTGGTTTCAGTCCCTCGAACGAGAAGAGGGCATGGATACGGCCGTGCGCCATGACATCGAGGCGTGGCGGCGCTTCAGCGTGTCGGAGGCGCGACGCATCAAGAAGTTCCTCGGGCTGGACGAGCGCCCCGGCATCGAGGGTCTGGCCCGCGCGCTCGCGCTGCGCTGCCAGTCGGCCGCGAACGTCGACGAGATCCTCGTGGAAGGCGACGAGCTGACCTACCGCATCGTCGACTGCCGCGTGCAGAACGCGCGCAAGCGCAAAGGCATGGGGTTCCATCCCTGCCGCAGCGTGGGCGTGGTGGAGTACGGGGTGTTCGCCGAGAGCATCGACGACCGCATCTCCTGCGAATGCCTGAGCTGTTTCCCCGATATGACGGACGACTCCTGCAATTGCGCTTGGAAGTTCACGCTGAAAGCGTGAGGATATGAAAAAGCCTTCCGAAAGGAAGGCTTTTGAATTCATGGTGGTCGCTACAGGATTTGAACCTGTGACCCCCGCCGTGTGAAGGCGATGCTCTCCCGCTGAGCCAAGCGACCGTTTCGGTTGCGTCGTTCGCAACGTTTGAGTATTCTACCGGTAGTTTCGAATACGCGCAAGCCCCTTTTTCGAAAATTTCTCGAAGAGGATTTGCATCGGCTTGCGGATATCCCCTTGGCATCGGTGCCCGTTTTGGGATAGAATAGCGGGACGCTTTACGGGCCTATAGCTCAATGGTGGAGCAGGGGACTCATAATCCCTTGGTTGCAGGTTCGAGCCCTGCTGGGCCCACCAGGAAAATCGAAACCGGTTGCGCTACGACTCGCGCAACCGGTTTTTTATGCGGCGGTCGCCGGGTCGCCCGGAGCTCACCTGGACTTGGAAACGGAGGCCCTTCGCACGATCTCGACCTGGGGGCACCGCCGCTCGATCTCGGCGAAGAATTCTTCCTTGTCCTTGACGGCGATCATCAGCTCCTCGTAGCCGATGCGCAGCTCGATGCGGTCGAACGACGCCGCCAGGGAAGCCAACGGGTTGGACGTCTCGCGCAACCGGCGGATCTTCGAGACGGGATACGTCGCCTTCTGGAAGCCGAACACGATGAGCAGGTTGCCCTTCCCGTCGAACTCGACGTAGTTGCGAAGAAGCGTAGGGATGATGAAGATGTCGCAGAGGACAAGGCACAGCGAGCAGACGACGGCGCTTATGAACGCGCCCTCTTTCGCAGGATCGGCGAAGAACGACGCGAGCGGCCACGCCAGCATGACGTTGACGCCCACCGTCAACGCGTAATACCACCCGTCCACTTTCCCCGCGAACCTCATCGGCTCACCCATGATGCTCCTTCAATACGTCGGCATGCGTCTTCAGCGAAAGAGCGATGAGCACGGCGACGCCCAAGGCCGCCGCGATGCCGATGACCAAGCACGCCGTGCGCACCGCGTCGTCCTGTTGGGCGTAGCTCCACGCCCCGAAGCACCAAAAATCGATCGCGAGCAGGAAGATGGCCACACCTGAGCGTCGAGCCTCCCGGCGATACTGCGCCTCGCTCGGGTTGAGCGCCAGAAAGTTGCTTCCCCCGGCGAGGATGCTGAAGCATTTCACGTTGCCGGCGAACACGAACGCGCCATACACGCACATGAGAACACCGACGACGATGAGGGCGATGAACGTTTCCATGATGGGCCTACCTCATACGAATTCCGGCAAGCTCTTCGCCGTTCAGAAAGCTGATGCCGTACGTTACCGTCGCTTTCTCGTACACGGCGACGACCTCCACCACATCGAACACCTGCCCGGATTGCGAGATTTCCGTCGCGTACGCATTGCCGAACGACTCGAAGGCACCCCAATCACCGGGAACCGTGATCTCCCTCGCTTGCTCCATCATCTCGGCGTTGAGACCCACTTTCATTTCGTCGATCGACATCGACTGCAGCGTTTCGTAATCGCCCGCGTCGAGCAGCGCGACCACCTCCTGCGCACGCTCGATTACCTGCTGCTCGGTTTGGTGGGAGCTTTGCCCCGCAGGGGCGGTTTTCGGCGATACCCACCAGGTCGCGGCTCCGATGATCGCCACCATGACGACCGCGACGGCCGCCACGATGGCTATCGTCTTGGTGCGCTTGCGCTTCTTGCCGGCGGCTCGCTCCGCTTCGGAGAGATCCTCGTTGAACTCTTGCGCCACCTGACGCGGGTCGCCCATGCGGGATTCCACCTGCTCCCAGGTCTCGCCTGCTGACAGAGCAGCGGCGATGTCGGATTCGAGGTCGCGCACGAACTCGGCTTGGCGCGCTTTCGAGCAGGTCAGACGCTTCGCAACCGCCTTCACATAGGATTCCTTGTTCATTGCTCCTCCTCCATGATCGACCGCACATGTCCGTCGAATTCGTTCCAGATCTCGTACATCTCGCGCAACGCGTCGCGCCCCGCCTCGGTGATCGCGTAGTACTTGCGCGCGGGCTCCTTCGCGACGTGCGCGCTCATGCGGCTGGTCACGAGGCCGCCGTCCTCAAGCCGGTAGAGGATGGGGTACAGCGTGCCCTCCTTGAGCGCGAGCGCGCCGTTCGAGCGGTCGCGAAGCTCGCTGATCAGCTGATAGCCGTATTTCTCCTCGTGCTGCAGCAGCTTCAAGACGAGCATGTCGAGCGCGCCCTTCTTCATCTGCTGCGCGAACCGGAGCTGCATTCCGAACCCTTCTCTCTATCACCTAGCAATACTAAATATATCTGATCTGCGAATATCTTGCAATACGATAAGACCGAGCAAAAGCCCGACGCTGCAGCGCATCGGGCTGAAAATGACGAAAAGACGTCGAATTTGGAAACCGCCGCGTCCTTTCGGACACACTCGGCACAATGTATGCAGGAAAGGCGACTGCGCGACCAGGCGTTTCGCAAAAGGAAGCCGACCGGCGTCCGCGAAAGCCGGTGCGAGGTTTCCGAATTCGATGCTTTTTCGCCATCACCGGCACCGTCGACAGCCCGTACGCCGCGTCGAGGAACAGGAAGACGGGTTATTGGGTTCTTTTAACCAGGTAGCATTTATGGATACGGGGGTTGCGTTCGAAGTCGTGGGGAATGGTCTGCGCCGTGATGTCCTCGAGCGTGACGCCGTACTTGGCCAGCGCCTCCTCGTCGGGCTTGAACGAACGGAGGTTGCACGAGAACACGGCCTCGCCCTCTTCCGACAGCAGGCGCGACACGCCGATGAGCAGCTCCACATGGTCGCGCTGCACGTCCCACGTGCGCTTGCCCATGGCCTTGGAGTTGGAGAACGTGGGCGGATCGACGAACACGAGGTCGAAACGGCGGCCGGTGCGGCGCGCTTCGGTGATCCACGCCATCGTGTCGCCGCGTTCGAAGGTATGCTGCTCCCCCTCGAAGCCGTTGGCTGCCATATTGCGCGCGGCCCAGTCGAGGTAGGTCTGCGACAAGTCCACCGTCGCAGTGCTCTTGGCGCCGCCACCGGCTGCATGCACGCTCGCCGAACCCGTGTAGGCGAACAGGTTGAGGAAACGCTTCCCCTCGGCCTTCTTCCCCACCAGCTCGCGCGTGAGACGATGGTCGAGGAACAGGCCTGTATCCAGGTAACCGGCCAGATCGACCTCGAACAGATAGCCGTCCTCGCGCACCTGGGTGACGTAGGAGCGCCGGCTCGAGTCGCGATACTGGCTGCCGCCCTTGTCGCGGCGGCGCACCTTCGAGAACACGTGGTCGGGGCGCACGCCCAGCACCACGGGCGCGAGCGCCAGCACGTCGTCGTAGCGGCGCTGCGCCTTGCCGGGATCGATGGTCGAGGGCGCCGCGTACTCGGCGATGTGCAGGTACAGGTTGCCCTCGGCATCGCCCGCGCCCGGATACACGTCGATGGCCACGGCGTAGTCGGGCAGGTCGGCATCGTACACGCGGTAGCACGACACGCCTTCACGGCGCGCCCACTTGCGGCGCTCCTTGGCCGTTTTGCGCAGCCGTGCGGCGAACTGCTCGGACGTCGGCTCCAGCACCTCCACCACATGCTCGGCGCCGCCCGCGGGATCGGGCACGACCACCTTCACGGCCTCCATGGGAGGCTTGTCGAACACGAGCGCCTCGGTCTCCACGCGGTCGCGGCCGAGCACGGCGCGCACCGCGGGCGCGACGCCGAAGCGCGCCTCCACGATCTCGCCGCCGGCCACGGCGAACGTCGAGCCCGCCGGAGCGACCGAAGCCGCACGCACGAACGCGGCCGCGTCAGCCTGCGAGCGCGCGTCGGACTGGGCCCGCTCGCCCGTGGGCAGCACGCTGGCGACCGTGCACGAGGCCGCCTCTCCGCCGCGCGCCCTGCCGGCAGCGGCACACACGCGCGACACCAACTCGTCAACGCTCTGCGCGTCCGCAAGCTCGATGCTGACGGCCTGGCGCAAGCCCGCGCGCTTGGCGTGGACGCGCGCCCGCGCTATGGCCGGAGACGACGTGGACGCGCCCGCGAAGCGCACATGCGCCGGATCGGGCGGTGCCGACGCGGGGCCGTCGAGCGCGCCCGGCGCCGTGGCCGACGCGAGGCCGCGTTCGAACCGCTCGTCCGCCTCGTCGATGAGCTCGTTCCAGACGTCAGGATCCGAAGGCACCCAGCCGAAGAAACCCCAGCGCTCGCGCGTAAGGCCCGGAGCCAGGTCGCACGCGGCAGATGCCGCCTCCACCACCAGGAAGCCGTCGCCGCACGCCGGATCGACCAGCGCCTCGCCGCGGCTTCCGCGGGTGCGCCAACCTGCCAGCGCCAGAAGTCCGGCCGCGAGCGCGCACGACAGCGGGGCGTCAGGACCGTCGTCGGGCGTGAGATAGGAACGGTGGTACAACGATTCGCCCGACAGGTCGAGCGAGATCGTGGCGCGCCCCTCCCGCACGCGCACATCCACCGAAACGTCGGCATGATCGGCGTCGACGTCGGGACGTTCGCCGCGCATCTCACGCAAACGGTCGCATACGGCATCCTTCACCTTGAGCGCCGTGAACCGGGTGTTGCGCAGCTCGTCGTTCATGCCGTGCGCCTGCACGGACATGCTCGCGCCCGGAACGATGACGCCCTCCCAGGCGATGCGCCGCACGCCCTCGTACAGCAGGTTCGCATCGCCTGCGTTCACGCGCCCCACCACCACGAGGATGCGCGAAGCCAGCCGCGACCACAGGCACGCCGACAACGCATGGCGCACGTCGCAGAAAAAGGCGACGCCCCCGCCGAGGGGGCGCACGCGCTTGATGCCCAGACGCTTCAGCTCTTCGGCGAGCGGCGCCTCCAAACCGGACAGGCAGCTAGCGAACAGTTCGAGGTTTTCGTTATCCATACAGCGCAGATCCAATCTTCGCATGCCGCAGGTTGGCGTAGTAAGTCAGCGAGAAGGACCCTGGTGTTCCGAATTGGCGGGATGGAGAAGGCGAAGCGTACGTTGCGTACGCGAGTCTTCGCCATCGCGCCAAAGCGGGGCGCCAGGGTCCTTCGCAGCGTCGGCCCGTTCCGACGGCCGTCAGGCCGCCGGAACCTTAATCTTCCAGGTAGTCTTTCAGCTTGCTCGAGCGGGACGGGTGGCGCAGCTTCGCCAGCGTCTTGCTCTCGATCTGGCGGATGCGCTCGCGCGTGACGCCGAACTCGCGTCCGACCTCCTCGAGCGTGCGGGGATGGCCGTCCTCCAGGCCGAAGCGCAGGCTGATCACCTTGCGCTCGCGTTCGGCCAGGCCGTCGAGCACCTTCGACAGCTGCTCTTGCAGCATGCTGAACGAGGCGGCGTCGGGCGGCACCACGGCGGCATCGTCCTCGATGAAGTCGCCCAGCTGGGAGTCCTCCTCCTCGCCGATAGGCGTTTCCAGCGACACGGGCTCCTGCGAGATCTTCTGGATCTCGCGCACGCGCTCGGCGGGCAGACCCATCTCCTTGCCGATCTCCTCGGGGCTGGGCTCGCGGCCGAGCTCCTGCAACAGCTGGCGCTGGATGCGCACGAGCTTGTTGATGGTCTCCACCATGTGCACGGGGATGCGGATGGTGCGGGCCTGATCGGCGATGGCGCGCGTGATGGCCTGGCGGATCCACCAGGTGGCGTACGTCGAGAACTTGAAGCCCTTCGTGTAGTCGAACTTCTCGACGGCGCGGATGAGGCCGAGGTTGCCCTCCTGGATAAGGTCGAGGAACAGCATGCCGCGTCCTACGTAGCGCTTGGCGATGGACACGACGAGACGCAGGTTCGCCTCGATAAGCTGCTGCTTCGCGTCGATGCCCACCTGCTCGATGCGGCCGAGGCGGCGCTTCTCGCGGCGTTCGAGCTCGATGCCCTCGTCTTCCGCTTTCTCAAGCTCCTCCATGGCGGCCACGCCGGCCTCGATCTTCATGGCGAGGTCGATCTCTTCGGCGGCCGTGAGCAGCGGGACCTTGCCGATCTCCTTGAGATACATGCGGACGGGGTCGCCCGTGAGCATGGTCACGCTGGCGTCGGCATTGCGCTTGCGCACGGAGCGCACCTTGCTCTTGCCCGCCACCTTGGGCAGCTGAACCTCGACCGTCGCCTTAAGCTCCTCTTCAGGAATGCCTTCGAGCAGGTCTTCGTCGTCGCTGTCATCGGACAGGGGGCTTTCAAGCTTATCGTCGTCGAGTCCGTCGCCGGCGTCGACCACATCAGGCTCGTCGTCGAGGGCGTCTTCCTCCAGGATGTCTTCGGCTTCGATCGAGGCAACCGCCGCGTTGTTCCGCTCTTGGGCTTGCTTGCTTGAGGCTTGGGCCACGTGATCTTCCTTTCCGACCGGACTGCGCGCAGGGCATGAGTATACATACGCACCAGGCGCAAAGATACAGCCAAATAATATACCACACTTTTCCGTCATCTTGCTGACGAATATGACGCTTGCGCAGGTTTTGCGAGGCTCGCGAACTTGCGCCGCAACCGTGAGCCTACCCCTTGCGCGGCAGGTAGCTGCGCAGCGTCTCGTAGAGCTGCTGGGCATCGAAGGGCTTGGGGATGAAGCCGTCCATCCCGGCAGCGGCCGCGTCCTCGCGGTCCTCCTGGAACGTGTTGGCCGTGAGCGCGATGATGGGCACCGTGCGAGCGTCTTCCCGATCGAGCGAGCGGATCTCGATCGCCGCCTCGAGGCCGTCGAGCAACGGCATCTTCACGTCCATCAACACGAAATCGAACGCTCCCGGCTCCGAAGCTTCGAACATGTCCACGGCTTCGCGCCCGTTCGCCGCACGCCGCGCCTCGACGCCCTGCATGTCGAGCAGCGCCACGGCGATCTCGGCGTTCAGATCGTTGTCTTCGGCAAGCAGCACGCGCGTGCCCGCAAGCGACCGGTCGGCCGTTTCCGCAGGGGTCTCCTCGTCCCCCAAAGCCTCCTCGTCGGCCGTCGGCAGCTCCAGCACGAAGAAGAACTCCGAACCCTCGCCGACGCGGCTCTGCACGTCCAGCCTTCCTCCCATGAGTCGTACGAGGTTGCTGCTGATAGCCAGGCCGAGACCCGTCCCCTGCGCGTTGCGGCGATTCTCGGACGCCTGCTCGAACGACACGAAAATGCGCTCGAGATCCTCCTCGCGGATGCCCGCGCCGGTATCTTCCACGCTGAAGCGCACACGCGCGCTTCCCTCGTCGCGCATGAGCACGACCACGCTCAGCCGGATGGCGTCCCCCGGATCGGTGAACTTGAGCGCGTTGGACAAGAGGTTCGCCAGCACCTGCTGCAGCCGCACGTCGTCGCCCACCACGACGTCGTCGGCATCGCAGCGGGTCTCGAACAGGACTCCCTTGTCCTCGGCCTGGAGAAAGAACATGCTCTGCAGACGCTCGGCCAGCGAACGCAGGCGGAGCGGCGCCGTCTCTATGCGCATCTTGTCGTTCTCGATCTTCGACATATCGAGGATGTCGTTCACGAGCGACAGCAGGAACTGGGCCGACATGTTGATCTTCTCGAGACTCGAGCGAATGGACGGCGTGGCTTCTCCCGACAGCGACGCCACGCTCGAAAGCCCGATGATGGCGTTCATCGGCGTTCGGATCTCATGGGACATGCGCGAGAGGAAGTCGGTCTTCGCTCGACCCATCTCCTCCACCTTCTCCAGCTTCATCTCCATCATGCGGTTGCGCACCTTCGCCACCGACACCACGATGACTATAGCGCCCACGAACAGGCACAGCACGAGGCTCAACGCCACGACGAGCAAGGGGTTCTCGGAGACGAGCGCTTGAATGGTGCGCTGCTTGCCGAACGAGGGCATGCTATTGTGCGACGCGATGGTGTCCAGCTCGTCCTGCGAGAAGCTGTTCACCGCCTTGCTCATGATCGAGTACAGCTCCGTGTCCACGGGCTTGGCGAGGGCGAACGAAAGGCCCGCCTCATGATGCTCGGAGGTTGCCGGCGTGATGTTGCTGAACGAGTGGTCGATGAACAGGCCTTCCGCAAACGCGACGGGCATGCTGGTGGCGTCGGCGCGTCCGGAGTTCACCGCTTCGAGGCAGTCTTCGTAGGTACGGTAGTGCACGACCTCGGAAGCCTCCACGCCGTCGGTGCCATCACGCCCTTCGATCTGGGCGAAGACCGTTTCCCGGAGGAAGCCAGCTTGTTGCGGAACACCACCTCGTTGAGCGACGCGAAGCTCTCGGTGATGGCGAGCTGTTGGCCGTCCGCCGCGTAGCCGTCGTCCAAGAAGCCGCCCATCATGTCCACTTCCCCCGATTTAACCAGGTCGACGGCATCTTGGTACGTACTGGCATGCACGAGGCGAAACGCGAGCCCCGTGCGCTCGGTGACCAGGTCGAGCACATCCTTCACGATGCCCTGGTACAGTCCGTCGCGCTCGTAGTACAGCGGGTAGCGGCCCTGCATGACGGCCACGCTGATCTCGCCTGCATTGTCGATGAACGCACGGTCGGCTTCGGAGAACTTGATGGCGCATTGGCGGCGGGACGGCAGGTGCTTTGCATCGAGCTCGTTCGCGAACTCGGCATTCGCCGTGTAGATCGACGTCATCGCTGCATCCAGATCGTCCTTCAGATCGCTTCCGAACGGCATGGCTATGTAGTACGGTTCGCCGTCGAACTCGGCGGCGACCCTGCGGCCTTCGGTGACGTCCACGTCGCCGCCCAGCACCACGTCGGCGGTGCCGTCGTCCAGGCATTTCGAGTAGGCATCGTAGTCGAGCGGCAGGACGATGCAGTGGATATCGTTGAAATCGAGGTAGTTTTCGAGACGGCGAATCTTCTCGGTAGCGTTCTCGAACACGCCGATGGTCTTGCCGTTGAGCGTGCGAGAGTCGAAGACGACGACATCGTCGTTCTCTTCGAGGCTGATGAGCAGGGCGTGGTTCGCACCGATGGCGAAGTTCGAATACTGGAACGAATCGACGAGCTGCTCCCGATAGTACATGCCGCCCATGAGGTCGATCTCTCCCGCAGACGTCCGTTTCATGAGACTTTGGACATCGCCGTCCACGAACTCATAGGTCCATCCGGTGTACTTGGAAACCTCCGCGAGCCAATCGTAGAGGATGCCGGAGCGCACGCCGTCGGCATCGGTCACGCTGATGCCTTCGACCTCGGGGAACGCCACGCGCACCACTCGAACGTCCTCGGATGCATCCCGCGAACCGCCGACATCGGCCGCCGCGGGAACGACGAAGACGGTTGTTGCCATCAGCAATGCGGCCATCGCCGAGCAGACGCAACGCGCCGCTTTCTTTCCCACAGCCCATCCCTCCTTCGACACCCGCGAGAACGCCTCACGATCAGCTAGGATACCACGGTCTTGCCGAAAACCTACGATCCGACATGAACGGAGGCCCGCGAGAACCGATAAAACCGTTTTAAGCCGCTTCCCATGCGACGCTCTCCAGCGCGTATACTGTTACGCAGACGAACCCTCCGCACGCACCCGAGGAGCAGCCGATGAACGCCCGACGCCGCCATCTCCGCGCAGCCGCCTGCCTGACCCTGGTCGGCCTCCTGGCGTGCCTGCCGCTCGCGGCCGCCTTCGGTTCCGTGGACGAGGACGACATGGCGCTCCGTCTCAGCGCCGCCGAGCGCGCCTTGCCGCCCGACCGGCTTCCCGACCTCGACGCATCCTGTGCCGCGCTCATGGACGAGGACGGCACGCTGTGGTTCGGCCGCAACGCCGATGACGCCGCGCAGATCGCCTCGCTGACGAAGATCATGACCGCGATCGTGGCGGCGGACTGGCTGGACGCATCGACGATGATCGAGGTCACGCCCGAAGCCGCCAGCGTCGGCGAATCGAGCGCCGGGCTCGCGCAAGGCGACTCGATGACCTTCGACGACGCGCTGAAGGCGCTGCTCACGGCTTCGGGCAACGACGCGGCGTCGGCCATCGCCCAAGCGGCCGGAGCGCGGATGCTGGCGCAGAAGGGGTCGGGCGGCGACGCGTACGCCTGCGAGGCGGCGTTCGTCGAGGCCATGAACGCGAAGGCGGCCGAGCTGGGGCTGGAGAACTCGTTCTTCGCGAACCCGCACGGCCTGGACTTCGACGCGTTCGCCCAGGGGCAGTACAGCTGCGCGGCCGACGTGGCGACAATGCTGCGCGCGGCCATGCAGATCGACCTCGTCCGAGCGAACATCGGGTTCTCGCAGGCAGACATCACGGTCCAGCGCGACGGGGCGCCCGTGACGCTGGCGCTGGAGAACACCGACGCCCTGCTGGGCAGCTACCCGGGCGCGTGCGCGGCCAAGACCGGCTACACGCTGGCCGCCGGGCCCTGCGCGGCGACGGCCGTGAACCGCGGAGACGGGCACGAGTACTACGCCGTGGTGCTGGGGTCGTCCTCGAAGCCGCAGCGATTCGTCGATTCCGCAGCGCTGTACGACTGGGCGTACGCGAACCGATCCTCGCTGCGCGCGCCCATTTCGGACGAGGACATCGCGGCCTGGGGCGAGCGCGTGGCGTTCACGGTCGCCTGGTTCATGGAGGGCTGGTAGGCCGAACGTCCGCCAAGCCGCGGCGCGAGCGCGCTACAGCAGATCGTCGGGATCGACGTCCACGGCCACGTTCGCATCCCTGTCGGGCTTGCGGCGGCGGAAGAGGGGCAGCAGCGCATCGGACAGGTCGGCGTCAGCCGGGCACTTCACCACGATGTGCCAGCGGTACGTGCCGCGCAGCTTCGCCAGCACGCACGGCGTGGCGGGCAGCACGCTCCAACCGTCGCCGCCGAAGTCGCGCACCGCCTCCTCCAGCGCCGCCTGCAGCTCGGCCGCCACGCGGCGCACGGCCGGCTCGTCCTTGCTCCACACCAGCACGTTCGCCATGCGCACGTAGGGCGGGTAGCCCAGCAGGCGGCGCTTCGGCAGCTCGTCGCGCAGGAACAGGGCGCGGTCGTAGGCGGCGGCCGCGCGGATGGCGGGAGCGTCGGCCTCGTAGGTCTGCACGAGCACGCGGCCCGGCAGCTCGGCGCGGCCCGCGCGACCCGCCACCTGCTCCACAAGGTCGAACGTGCGCTCGGAGGCGCGGTAGTCGGGCAGCTTCAGCATGGTGTCGGCGTTGATGACGCCCACGAGCGTGACGTCCTCGAAGTCGAGGCCCTTCGCGATCATCTGCGTGCCCAGCAGCACGGCGGCGTCGGCGGCGGCGAACTCCTCGAGCAGACGCTGGTGCGCGCCCTTGCCGCTCGTGGTGTCGGCGTCCATGCGCACGATGGGCACCCCCGGGCCCACGCCGGGCATCTCGTCGAGCAGCACGCGCAGCTCGGCCTCGACCCGCTGCGTGCCCGCGCCGAACTTCTTGAGGTAGGGGCTGCCGCATTCCGGGCACACGGGCGGCGTGGGTATCCGATAGCCGCAGTGATGGCAGATCAGGAAGTTGCCGCGTTCGTGGTACGTGAGCGACGTGGAGCACGAGGGGCACTCGGGCACGAAACCGCATTCCCGGCACAGCAAGAATTTCGCGAAGCCGCGCTGGTTGAGCAGCAGCACCGCCTTGCGGCCGGCGGCCAGCTCCTCCTCGAGCGCGCGGGCCAGCGGCAGCGCGAACATCGAACGCGACCCGCCGCTGAACTCCTTCGCCATGTCCACCACCTGCACCTCGGGCAACGGTTTGCCGTTCGCGCGCTCGGGCAGGCTCACCTGATGCCATGAGGGGTTTTTCGCGCAGGCGTGCAGCGCCTCGATGGAGGGCGTGGCGCTTCCCAGCACCACGGCGGCCCCGGCGCGCCGCGCCATCCACACGGCCACGTCGCGCGCATGGTAGCGCGGCGCGCTGTCCTGCTTGTAGGAACCTTCGTGCTCCTCGTCGATGACGATGAGACCGAGGTTCGAAAGCGGCGTGAACAGCGCGCTGCGGGCGCCCACGACCACGCGCGCCGCGCCCGAGCGGATAAAATCCCACTGGTCGTAGCGCTCGCCCTGGCTCATGCGCGAGTGCATGACGGCCACCAGATCGCCGAAGCGGCCGCGGAAGCGCGCCACGGTCTGCGGCGTCAGCGATATCTCGGGCACGAGCACGCACGCCGTGCGCCCGGCGGCCAGCGTCTCCTCGATGGCCTGCAGGTACACCTCGGTCTTGCCCGAGCCGGTGACGCCGTCCACGAGCACCACCTCGCCCGCGCCGCGCGAGCGCGCCGCGTCGATGGCCGCGAGCGCATCGGCCTGTCCTCGCGTCAGCGGCGGCTTGGGCGAGGGGGTGAAGGAGCCTGCGGGTTGGACTGCGCCTGCGGGCTGGAGGCTCGCAGGTTGGACGGCCGCTGGTTGGCGCAGTGAGTCAGCGAGCGTTTCCGCAGCGCTTGAGCCGGGGTCGATGACGGAAACGTGGCGCACTTCGGTGCGCGAGCCTTCGTCGACGGCCGTATATCGGGCGTTGCGGGAAGCCGCGGCGTCGGCCCGCTCCGTCGGCCGGCAGGCCGACGGAACCTGAAAGCCCCGCATGCGACGGCGGTGCTCGATGCGCACGACGCCCTGCTTCTTCAGTGCCTTGAGAGGCGACGACACCGCGCCGAACTCGGCCGTCAGCTCGGCCACGCGCAGCTCGCCGCGCTCGAGCGCGGCCGCGATGGACGCCTGCTTCACGGCGTTCTTGCGCGGCTCGAAGTCCGCGAGCGCAGGCCCCGGCACCACCCAGCGGTCGTCGACTTCCCCCACCGTCGGCTCTTCAAGACGCCAGTAGCCTCCCTGCGCGCGCACCATGCGCGGCACGCCGCCAGGCGGCGTGAACAGGCGCACGCACGACGACAACGGCGCGATGTAGCGTTCCGAGAGCCACTGCGCGCACGCAGCCCCCTCCTCGTCGAAGTACGGGCGGCTCACCGCGCGCACGATGCCCTTGAGCTTGGCAGGGTCGAGACCTGCGGGCCAATCGCCTTCGGCGCGCTCCTCGATGCCGATGACGAAGCCGACGGCCTGCCGCGGCCCGAACGGCACGAGCACGGCGCAGCCGACCTCGATCGGCTGGTCGCCCGCTTCTTCAGGGACGGCGTAGGTATACGGCGCGTCGAGCGCCTGCGTGGGTATGTCCAAGATGACGGATGCGAGTTTCATGCCCCCAGTATATCCCAACCCCGAGCTGCCGCAGGAGCCCTACCGCTCCACCGCAGGAAATCCCTTGGCATTCCGCTCGCCCCCGCATCCGAACACGCTATCCGTTGTTAAACCAGGATCGACATGCACCGCCGCACGCCGCTTTCCCTATCGGGCGGCTGGCGATCAGGCGAGACGAGCACCTGGTCGATGGCCGAAGAGGGCTTCCGAACCGCCGGCGAGAGGGACGAGCCGACCTGGGCTATGTCAATCTTGGTTTAACCGCGGAACACGCTACCGTTGACGAAAAACCATCGGATTCGGAAGTTCTTAAGCGAACCTCAAGCGCACAGAGAAAGCTCCTGTCGAATAAGGACAGGTCACCGGAAAGATCACTTTCGATATCGCGCAACGAGCTCGACCGAAACGCACGATGTCTTCCGAATTCGGCGACTTTTCGCCATTTCGAGCCCGCTCCGCTGTTAAACCAGGGTTGGAATCGGCCTTTCGCCGTCGAGCCCGGCTGGCAGCACGAAACGGCGCGCGGGAGAGAACGCGGGACAGAAACCCTTCCAGACCTGCCAAGCGCATAGCCGAACGCTCACGCTTCACGCGAAGCGCCGATCCCCCCTCAGGGCACCGTCCCGCGCGCCGCAAAAGCAAAACCGCCCGGCGCGATCGCCGGGCGGTTCGCCACATGCTTCTACGGTTGTCGCTTACGCCAGGCCGCAGGCCTTACGCAGCTCGTCGGCCTTGTCGGTGCGCTCCCACGTGAACTCGGGAAGCTCGCGGCCGAAGTGGCCGTAGGCGGCCGTCAAGCGGTAGATGGGGCGGCGCAGGTCGAGCGCGTCGATGATGGCGCCCGGACGCAGATCGAACGTCGCGTCCACCGCGGCCATGATGTCGGCCTCGGGAACCGCGTTCGTGCCGAACGTGTCGATCATCACGCTGACCGGCTTCGCCATGCCGATGGCGTAGGCAACCTGCACCTCGCAGCGAGCGGCCAGGCCCGCGGCCACCACGTTCTTCGCCACCCAGCGCGCCGCGTAGGCCGCCGAGCGGTCCACCTTCGTGCAGTCCTTGCCGGAGAACGCGCCGCCGCCGTGGCGGCCCATGCCGCCGTAGGTGTCGACGATGATCTTGCGGCCGGTGAGGCCCGCGTCGCCCATGGGGCCGCCCACCACGAAGCGGCCGGTGGGGTTCACGTGGATCTCGGCGTCGTCGGCCAGCGCCACGCCCTCGCGCTCGAGCACCGGCTTCACCACGTTCTCGACGATCTGGGCGCGCAGCTCGTCGTGGGCGATCTCCTCGGCATGCTGCGTGGACACGACCACCTTCTCCACATGCACGGGGCGGCCGCCCTCGTAGCGCACGGACACCTGGGTCTTGCCGTCGGGGCGCAGAAGCGGCATGGTGCCGTTCTTGCGCACCTCGGTCAGGCGCTCGGCCAGGCGGTGGGCCAGATACACCGGCATCGGCATGAGCGTGGGCGTCTCGTCGCAGGCGTAGCCGAACATCATGCCCTGGTCGCCCGCGCCGACGCGCTCGTAGGGGTCGCCCTCGTCCAGGCCGTGCTGGGCCTCCCAGCTCTCGTCGACGCCCTGCGCGATGTCGGGGCTCTGGTCGTGGATGGCGTTCAGCACGCCGCAGGTGTCGCAGTCGAAGCCGTACTTCGCGCGGTCGTAGCCGATGTCGCGCAGCACCTCGCGCACGATGGCGGGCACGTCGACGTAGGCCTGCGTGCGGATCTCGCCGGTGACGATGACCATGCCGGTGGTGGCCATGGTCTCGCAGGCCACGCGCACCTGCGCGGGATCGGCGGGCTGCCCGCTGGGGGCCACGTAGCCGGCGGCCGCCAGCTCGATCTCCTTGGCCAGGATGGCGTCGAGCACCGCGTCGGATATCTGGTCGCACACCTTGTCGGGATGACCCTCGGTGACCGACTCGGACGTGAACAAATAGGTAGAGCATTCTTCGGCCATACGTTCCTCCTTCATCGCTGTAGGCCGGACCACCTTGGCGTATCCGCCAGGTTGGTGTCGGGATCACAGAGCCAACTCTCTCCCCCGACTCTTGATAAAACAGAGAACCGCGCGAAAAGCCGGAATCCCCGTGAAACCTTGCCGATGGTACCCTGAAAGAACCGTCCGCGCAATAGAGAAAATCCCGCATGCGCGCAACCCCCACGACCGCGCCGTTCGCATGCGCCGCGCGCCCCGGCGAAGCGCGCTCCCTATTATCATTAAGGAGGTGAATTCCGTACATTAAATTGACCTTATGACCCAACTAATCCGACTCAGAAACCATCCTCATGAGATACAATCTTGAATGATTAGGCTTAGTGGCTCTTAAGAAGAACGGCATCGTAACGTGGTTTCAGAAGACCCGCATCGAGAATGACCCTAAACAAGTAGGAGCAAAATGATAGAGAACTTTTTTTGGGATCTGATAGGAGCTGCGACAATCGCCGTCCTCGGCTATTGTGCGCGCTTGCTAAAAGAAAACAGGAGAAGATTAGCTTTGTTGGGTACTTCGATAACAAAGCAAAAGAAGCGCATTCGTATTAGCGCTGCATATCTATTCAGAATTAAAATCGACGAGCGATATTTACTCATTCTCGGTGGAAATATTGACCAGTACCAGCCTGTTGGAGGCGTCTACAAGTTTTTTCCAAGTGCGAAAATCATAAGGGAGGAGCTAGGCATAGAGCGCGATACAAAGTTCGCAGAAGGACCTAAGGCAAAAGACGATATCAGAATCACGCTTCCAGGCAAGAACCTCCTTAAGTTCATGAATTGGTTCGATGCCCGCATCGGCCGCGAAGTAGACACCTGGCGAGAGTTCCATGAGGAGTTGGTAGCCTCCGGCTGCCTGTCCGTCCAGAATGCGATTGATACTTTTGAGCCTGAGTTCATAAAAAGAGCGCCCACAAAAGTTCAGTATAAAAGTCAGATGGGAATGGACGAACTGCTCGTTTTCGATATCTACGAGGTTATCTTGAATGAGGCGGCCGAAAGGGAAATAAGAGCAGCTATGAATGGTGATGACGAAAGGCGCTTCATACTCGTTGAAGAAACAGATATAACGAGAGAATGTGTGTCCGTAGATGGAGTTTCAAAAAACATTGCAGGTAGCGCAAAGTGGGTGATCAGCGATGGACGCTAGGTTCAACAACTACATGGAAGGACAGCTCAGGGGAAACCTGTCTGACATCGAAATGCCTGACAGCTACTACGCAAAAGCAGAGACGGCATACGCTGCGTTAACCAAATATTTGACCAGGCGGGATTCAGAAATCCGACAATATGACCCTGAGATTTCCCTGCAGGGATCTATCAAAACCGGAACAGCAATCAAGCCCATTACAGACGATGGGTCTTATGACGTGGACATCGTCTGTAATCTCCTTCATTTGACCAAATCGGACATCACTCAAAAGCAGTTCAAGTCTCTAGTGGGCATTGAGGTTAGGGGATACGCCTCGAAACACAACATGGAGCACGAGCCACGCGACGGAAAAAGATGCTGGACCCTGGAGTATGCTGACGAAGCCAATTTTCACATGGACGTGCTGCCGACGATCGACAATACCGAATGGCATCGGAGAGCAATGAAATTCAAGGGTTTGGAATTCAAGCCTGAAGCCAAGTTTCTCGCACACACAGACAAGCGCAGAGACGACTACGAACAGATCACCCAAGACTGGCTTACGACGAATCCCTCGGGTTACGCAGATTGGTTCCTGGACGCAGCGATGTTCAACGAGTATCGTACCCGGACTGCGGAGAAAAGGGCGTACGCTTCCGTCGAGGAGATGAAGGTCTACGAGGTAAAAGCCCCGTTACAGCAGTACGTCCAGATTCTGAAGCGTCATAGGGACATCTGGTTCAGCGAGCGGCCCAATCACTCCGCTCCGCGATCCATCGTAATCACTACTCTCGCAGGCAAAGCGTATGAGGGCATTGCTACCCATGCTGGGTGGTTCGAGGACATGTCTCAGGTACTCTTGACAATGACTAGCTTCATCCAAAAGGACAACGAAGGCTACAGGCTCTGCAACCCGGCGAATGAGCTCGAGAACTTCTTAGAGGAGTGGTCTGACGAAGATGCCTCCTTCTTTGATGAATGGATCAAGGCCGCCATATCAGACTTGCTCTCACCTGGGTGTGAGCTCAGAAATGATTTCCCCAAGGATGTCCGTACGCAAATGCGAAGGTCGCTTGGACTGCCCACTAATTCAGGCCTCGTAACTCGAACTGCTTCGGAGCTTTTGAGAAAGATTTCCTCCCTTTCTCATCACAAAACCTTGAGTCTACCCATAGTCGACATTGTGCCCGTCAGTATTCGAGCGGAAAAATGCTGGGGAGGCGGCATATTCAGGCAGTTCCAGTCTGGAGATCCTCTTCCTAAAGAGGCGGAGTTGAAGTTTTATGCAGTAGCAGACGATCTCAAGCACTATGAAGTAAAATGGCAGATCACAAACGACGGAGCAGAAGCCACCAAGGCTAAATGTCTGCGCGGAGGTTTTTACCAAGGGAAGATTGTTAATGGACGGAGGTTCAGGGGCGAAGAAACCTCATACCTAGGTGAACACTATGTCGAATGCTATCTGATCAAAGATGGGGTCTGCTACGGCCAGAGCGAACCGTTCATCGTGAACATCACCAACACAAAGGAATCATACGCAAGGCAGTAGACGTGTTTTTACTTATGCGAAGGTGACGCTGCGACTTGTAACCCAACATGTAAAATGAAACAATTACTTTAGCATTCAATGACAATTAACCCCGCGAAGCATCCAAGATCCTAGGCCCAAGAAATCGGGGGACTGAGTTTCAAGCAATGTAATTACAGCACTAAACGTGCACCTCTGCAATCTATGCACAAATATGTGCATATACATTTGCAATTAACCTCCTCGACCAAGTCCTGGAAGATTCCGCCTCCTCGCCCTTCATATGGCGATACGGCAACTTCCCCGATCGCATCGCTCGGCTCGTGGTAGACTTTTTGGTTGAAATCCAGCCTCCGCCCCGAGCACGCCCCGCCGCTTCGGGAGCGGCGTCCCGAAAGGATCGCCATGCCAACCAACGCCGACTACACGCGCGAGTACTTCCAGATCATGGACGCGCTCGGCGGCGACGTCGCCGGACGTCGCGCCGCCTACGACTACATGCAGAGCTCCACGGCCATCGTGCACCACCGCGTGGTGGCGTGCTCGTTCATCCCCCGCCTGTTCAATAGAAAAACCTACGACACGATGAAAGAGACGGCGGAAACCGCGCACCGCATCCTCGTCAAGGTCATCGAGCGGTACCTGGCCGACCCCGAGTACCGGCGCGCCTTCGACTTCGACCCGCGTCTGGAAGAGCTCATCCTGCTGCCGCGCGGCTACGACTCGGTGCTGCCGTTCGCGCGCGTGGACACGTTCCTGGACGAGGACGACTACCGGGTGAAGTTCTGCGAGTTCAACGCCGACGGCTCGTCGGGCATGAACGAGAACCGCGAGATCACCACGTCGGTGGCGCAGTCCGAAACGTTCAAGGAGTTCGCGAGCCGCCACCAGGTGGAGGGATGCGAGCTGTTCGAGTCGTGGGTGCAAGCGTTCTTGGACATCTACTCCACCTACGCCCGCCGCGTGGAGAACCCGCGGATCGCCATCTGCGACTACCTGGAGAACGGCGTGGTGGACGAGTTCCACATCTACGCCGATCTGTTCCGCCAGCGCGGCGTCGAGTGCGTGGTGGCCGACGTGCGCGAGCTTTCCTTCGACGGCGATGCGCTGCACGACAAGGACGGCCGGCGCATCGACGCCATCTGGCGGCGCTGCGTGACCAACGACGTCATCGACCACTGGGACGACTCCCAGGAGCTTCTCAACGCGGTGCGCGCCGAGAAGGTGGCGCTCATCGGCAGCTTCGCCGGGCACATCGTGCACGACAAGCAGATATTCAAGGTGCTGTTCGACGAGCGGACCCTGGAGTTCCTGGACGGCGACGAGATCTCGTTCATCGAGGAGACGGTGCCGATGACGGCGTTTCTGGACGACGACTACATCAACGTGCCGCAGATTCGCGCGAACAAGGACGAGTGGATCATCAAGCCCACCGACCACTACGGCGCCGACGACGTGTACGCTGGCTGCTACGTGTCGCAAGAGGAATGGGAGGGCCTCATCGACAAGTTCGCGAACGGCCGCGCGGGCTTCCCGTTCATCGTGCAGCGCTACATCCGCCCCTTCAAGACCGAGACGCTGCCGCCGGACACGGGCATCGACCAGCTGGCCGACGACGAGGTGTCCGACGCCCCGAAGCTGTACAACAACCTGAACGGGCTGTACCTGTACGACGGCGTGTTCCAGGGCGTGTTCAGCCGCCTGGGGCCGCTGCCCACGATCTCGAAGGACATGCAGGGCATGACCGCCGCCACGATCTGGGTGGACTAGGAACTTCGACGCCGGCGGGGCGGGGGCGCCCTGCCGGCGCAGCATGCCGCGGGAGCGTCGCGAGAAGAGAGAGACGAGAGATGACCGATCTGATGAACAAGCTCGCCGCCGTGGTGGCCGTCGCGTCGCTGGCGATCACGCTCGTAGCGGCCGGGTTCGCCGCATGCGCGGCGTTTCCGCAGACCACCGAGATGCTGGCCGGAGCGTTCTCCGGCAACGGCAACCCGGGCACGCCGTTCTCGCACGACGAGCTGGTGCAGGCGGCCGTCGCCACGCGCGACTACACCGTAGGGTCGAACGACCGCGAGGCCGTGTTCTCCATGCTGCACGCCATCAACGAGGGCGCGGGCACCCCCTACGCCGACGCCGCCCCCGACGAGCTGGCCGCCGCGCCTGAGGAGTACACGCTGCCCGCCGACGCCCTGTCGCACCTCGACGACGTGTACCACGTCGTGGCGGGCGCGCGCATCGGGCTCATCGTCGTCGCGCTCGTGGCCGTAGCCGCCTGCGCGCACATGGCCGTCCGCGTGGGGCGCCGTGCGCTCGGCGGCGTGCTCATGGCGGCGGGCATCGCGGTCATCGCGGTGTTCGCGCTTCTGGCCGCATGGGTGGTCGCGGACTTCAACGGCTTCTTCGCCGCCTTCCACTCGCTGTTCTTCGCGAACGGCACGTGGACGTTCTCCTACGACTCGCTGCTCATCACCATGTACCCGCCCGAGTTCTGGATAGGGATGGGGGCGGTGTGGCTCGCTGCGACGGGCTTGTTGTCCATCGCATCCGTCGTCGTCGGCGCCTTGCTGCGCCGCAAACGGGCGTAGGGCGCCCCTCCCACCTGCGAAGCCGCGCAGAACCGACGCGGATCTAGCGGAAATGCTACGCGGATCTAGCCAAAACCCAGCGCGTTTCCAGCGCCCAAATCGGTATATTTTTAGTATTTGAACTGGTAAGATGTCATTCGTTTCCCAGTAGGCCCCACCGGGAAGGAGCGACATGACCTTGTACCTTGCCGATGCGTCGGCCGTCGAATACTGGAGGAGAGCCGACCCGAGCGCGAAGAACCGTGCGAGGGCGGCCACGCCGTTCGGACAGGATCGCGAGACGCCTCCGTTCAGCGCCTCGGACCTCGCAGCCCTCGAGGAAGCGGGGGTCGGATGGCTCTCCGAGCCAATCCACCTCCTCGTGCCCGATGCGTCGTCGCGCCGTCGATGCAAGAGGACGAAGCTCCACGTGTGCTCGCATCGATTACCGGAGCGATCCTTCGTCAAGCTGTCGCGCCACGTGATGGTCGCCTCGCCCGAGCTCACCTGCCTGTCGATCGCGCCGTCGACGCCGTTCCCCTTGCTCGTCGAATTCCTGTACGAGCTCTGCGGACGATACCGCCTACCCGACGGCCGAGGAGGCGACGCCACCGAGTTGCCACCCGCAACGACCGTCGCCGGCATCGAGCGCTTCGCCGACAAGGCTCGAGGAGTGCGCGGAGCCGCCGACGTGAAGCGGGCCTTGCGCTACGCGTGCGACAACTCGCTGTCGCCGATGGAGACCGACATCGCGGAAACCATGGTATTCGATCCGCGCATGGGAGGCTTCGGCCTGGAGAAACCGCAGCTGAACCCGTGTTTCGAAGTGACGAGGAAAAACCGCCGTGCGCTGCCGCAATCGGCGTACCTTCCCGATCTGTTTTGGCCCCGCGCGAACATCTCCGTGGAATACGACAGCGACAAGCACCATCGAGGCGACCGAAAGGCCTCCGAGGACGCCATCCGGCGCAACGGCATCGAGCACCTGGGCACGCGGGTCGTGACCCTCACTTGGGGACAAGCTCGAAACTACTACGAATTCGAACGCGTCGCGCTGCTGGTGGCCAGCGCCCTGGGCAAGAAGTTCGGACCGGGCTGGGACGCATGGGCAAACCGTCGCATCGAGCTCCACCGCTTGCTGGTGCAGCGATAGGCGAATCGGGCGCTATGAAAGGCAACCGCCCCCGCCCCTCTCCCCAGCACCCCTTGCGCAGCGCACGGAAACCGAAACGGGGACAAGTCCTTGAGTTGTGCGCGCTCGCGTCATCGAAAAGGGCCGAAAAACACCATGTGCCCGACTTATGCGCACCTCTCAGGGCGCTGAAAAGGAAAAAGTATGACTTGGTTAATTTCTGACCTGCGGTTTTCTCTGGCGAAAGATCGCACCACCTCCCACAAGGGGCGTTTTCCCAAAGCAGAGGTGCACATAAGTCCGGCACATGGGAGAAAACGCGGTTTTTCGCGGCAGGGGCCAATCGGGCAGCTCCTCCGCCACCCGGAATGCGGGATTCCGGCCCGACACGACCGAGGCCCGACGCGCCCACATTGAAGCGCGCGCCAACGCACCGATAGCGTGCCGGTCGAGCATTTTGATGAGGATGCGGCGCGCGCGGTTTGCGGCTTGAGCCAGGTTGTCTATACTGGCATTCGCCCCCGAAACCCTGTTTCGAGGATTTGAAACGAGAAATCATCCAATCTGGAGGATCACCGCAACCATGACTGACGAGAACAAGAAAGTCCGCGTGCGCTTCGCACCTTCCCCCACCGGCCGCCTGCATGTGGGCGGCGCACGAACGGCCATCTACAACTGGGCGTTCGCGCGCGCCATGGGCGGCGACTTCATCCTGCGCATCGAAGACACCGACCCCGAGCGTTCCACCGAGGAGAACGTGCAGGTCATCCTCAACGCAATGAAGTGGCTGGGGCTCGATTGGGACGAAGGCCCCGAGGTGGGGGGAGCCGCCGGACCCTACTTCCAAACGCAACGCACGGACACCTACGCCGCGGCGCTCGAGCAGATGAAGCAGCGCGGCAGCGTGTATCCCTGCTTCTGCACGAAGGACGAGCTTGACGCCAAGCGCGCCGCAGCTGAAGCGAACGAGGGCGGCTACGCGGGCTACGACCGCACCTGCCGCGACCTCGATCCCGCCGAGGCGGCCAGGCGCATCGAGGCGGGCGAGCCGCACGTGTGGCGCCTGCGCGTGCCCGCCGAGCGCGGAGCCATCGAGTTCGACGATGCCGTGTACGGCCACGTCAGCTTCCCGGCCGAGGTGATGGACGACATGATCGTCGTGCGCACCGACGGCTCTCCCACCTACAACTTCGCCGTGGTGTGCGACGACGCGAACATGGGCGTCACGCACGTCATCCGCGGCGACGACCACCTGTCCAACACCCCCCGCCAGATCCTCATCTACGAAGCGCTCGGGTTCGACGTGCCCACCTTCGCCCACCTGTCCATGATCCTGGGTCCCGACGGCAAGAAGCTGTCGAAGCGCCACGGCGCGGCCAGCGTGGAGGAGTTCTGCGAGCGCGGCTACCTGCCCGACGCCATGGTGAACTTCCTGGCGCTTCTGGGCTGGTCGCTGGACGGCGAAACGACGCTCATCGACCGCAAAACCCTATGCGAGCGCTTCAGCCTCGACCGCGTCACGAAAAAGGACGCCGTGTTCGACGAGACGAAGCTCGATTGGATGAACGGCCAGTACATCAAGGAGATGGGAGCGAACGCCTGGGTGCAGGCATCGCTGCCGTGGCTGCAGGAAATCGGCGCCACGCCTGAGGACGTCGAAGCGCGCCCGGACTTCTACCTGGGACTCTACCCCCTCGTGGCCGAGCGCCTTACGCGCCTCGACGATGCCGCCGGCAAGCTGGCCTTCATGTTCTGGGGCCCCGAGGTGCGCGAGCTCGACGAGAAGAGCGTCAACAAGGTGCTGAAGAAGGAGGGCGCGCGCGCCGACGAGGCCTTGCGCGCCTGCCGCGGCGTGCTGGCCGATGAGAACGTGGCCTGGGAGGCCGAAGCGCTGCAGGAAGCGTGCCGCGCCGAGGGCGAGCGCTTGGAGCTCAAGCCGAAGCTGCTGTTCCAGCCGTTGCGCGTGGCGGTGTGCGGCAACATGGTGTCGCCGCCTTTGTTCGAGAGCATCGAGCTGCTGTCCCGCGAAGACGTGCTGGCCCGCATCGACTACGTGACAAAAGAGGTGTTCGGTGGCTGACGCCCCTGACAACATGCCCGAGCAGGCCGACGGCCCCTCCGCCGATACGGAGGGCCGTCCCAACCAGATCGTCGTGCTGCGCGACTACTGCACCCGCGTGCGCGGCGCCGACTGCAGCCGCTGCGCGCTGGCCTGCCCGCACGACGCGATCGGCTTCGCTGAGGACGGCCGCCCGACCATCAACGCGGACGCCTGCACGCGCTGCGGCATCTGCTTAGGCATCTGCGACGCGTTCTCGTCCTCGCGCGTCACGATGATCGACGTGCACGCGCGCATCCGCCGCATCGCGCTGCGCGGCGAGGACGTGGTGCTCACCTGCAAGGAAAACGTCTTTCCCAGTCTGGAGCCCGCCGCCAACGTGGTGGTGCTGCCGTGCCTGGCATGCCTGTCGCCCGAGTTCTGGACGCTCGTGCTGACGGAGAACATCCCCGTGCGCATCGCGGCCGACCTCGCCTACTGCGCCGACTGCGAGCGGGCGGGCGAGATGGGCGAGATGCTGTACGCCCACGCCGTGGAGACAGCCGAGGAGTGGAGCGGCGCGAAGGTAGGCTACCTCGACGAGATCCCCGAGAAGGAGAACCTGGTCCGCGACCTGGCGAACCCCGAGGGCGTCGACCGCCGCAGCGCGTTCACGAACCTCGTGAGCGACGTGGGAGACATCGCGTCGGGCAAGCGCCGCCTACGCAACTCCGACGTGCTGCAGCAGTTCTACGAGCGCAAGGAGCGCGCACGAGCCCGGGCGCGCCTCAACCTCGTGGACGGCGTGCAATTCAACGACTTCGTTCCGCAGGGCCGCACGAAGCACGTCATGTGGCCGAAGCGCCAG
This sequence comes from Eggerthella sp. BIOML-A1, assembly GCF_009875595.1. Taxonomy (NCBI): domain Bacteria; kingdom Bacillati; phylum Actinomycetota; class Coriobacteriia; order Eggerthellales; family Eggerthellaceae; genus Eggerthella; species Eggerthella sp. BIOML-A1. The sequence continues at coordinate 255,290 of NZ_WWRZ01000004.1, forward strand.
CTGCTGCTCGAGGCCATCGACCGCAACCCGGATATCGCGGCGCGCGTGCCCGTGGTGCTGTCCGAAACGGATCGCAGCCGCTGTACGAACTCGCTGGACTGCGTCGCCGCGTGCCCCACGGGCGCGCGCTTCCCCAGCCCCGAGAACGGCGAGCTGTCCTTCGACGCGCGCTACTGCATCGGATGCGGCCTGTGCGTGGACGCGTGCCCGCAGCAGGCGATCGAGCTCGTCGAAGCCACCGCGGCCGTATTCCTCCCCGACGAAGACGAGAACCCGGAACCCCCGACCGATTAGCCCTCGAGGCAAGGAGCATCGCATGACCGCACCCGAGCAACACGCCGACGAACGCGACGACCGGAACGAGCCCGGCGGCCTCGACGGCCGGCAGAACCCGCCCGCTGCCCCGACGGGCGGCGCTCCCGTGCCCCCTCCGCTGCCGGGGAATGCGTACGCTCCTCAGCAGCCGCAACCTCAACAGCCCTCCTACGGCATGCCCCATCCTCCGTATGGCCAGCCCGCGCAGCCGCCGTACGGAGGCCAAGCCCCGCAGCAACCTTACGGCCAACCGCCGTACGGTGCCGCACCCCAGCCTCCGTACGGCTACCCGGCGCAGCCGCCCTACCCCGCCGAGCCCGCGCAGCCGAAAAGGCGGGCGTGGCCATGGGTGCTCTCGGGCTGCCTGCTCGTGCTCCTGCTGGGCATCGGCGGCTGCGTGGGCTGCGTATCGTGCGCCGTCATGCTGGACGACCGCTACGGCAGCCCGTACGAATACGGAGGTTCCTACCCCTTCGATGATTACGGCTACAGCTTCCCCTTCGACGGTTTCGACGGCAGCTCCGGCGGCAACTCGAACGGCTCGGGGTACCACACCTACGAGGCCATCAAGGAAGCCGCCGGCGACCTGCCGAGCGAAATCGCGGACGGTAAGTGCTCCTCGGGCGTGTACCGCGTGGGCGCAGGCCAGGACATCGAAGCGGGCCGCTACTTCTTCGAGGGCAGCATGGACGAGGAAGGCTACTTCACCGTATTCGCGAGCAACGGTTCGTCGGGCGGCTACGACGTGAAATCGGTTTTCACGTATTTCGGCAACTATTTCGCAGACCTCGAGGAAAGCGACCTTGTCGTGTTCATGGGCGCGGGCGACAACCGCATGTACCCGGCCGACCAGGCCGACTTCAAACCCGAAGCGCCTTACAAGAGCGGGCTGTACCATGTGGGCACCGACATCCCGGCGGGCGTCTACGCCATCACCGTGCAGGACGAGGCGGCAGCCGTCGCCGACCAGGACAGCGCGGCCTACGTCATGAACAGCCTCGACTTCGACGGCGATACCATCATCGACACGAAGTACGTCCTGAAAGGCGGCACCCAGACGGTCACGGTGAAGGACGGCGAATGGCTGGAGCTGTTCGCCGCCGTCGCCACGCCGGCGGAATAGGAGGCGCGCGATGCTTTCCGACGATCCCACGCTCGAGGAGATCGAGGCAGTGTTCGCGAACGACCGCTTCGCCACCGAGGCGGCGGGCTGCCGCGTCGTGTCGGGCGAGCACGGGCGCGCCGTGTGCTCGATGGAACTGGCCGACGTGCACCGCAACGCGATGGGCAACGTCATGGGCGGAGCCATCTTCACGCTGGCCGACTTCGCGCTGGCGATATGCTGCAACATCGGCGAAGAGCCCACCGTGTCGGTGGACTCTTCCATCAGCTTCTTCCGCTCCACGCAGGGCGCGGCGCTCACCGCCACGGCCGTCTGCGACAAGCCGGGCCGCCATCTGGGATTCTACACCGTCACGGTCGAGGACGACCTCGGCAAGCAGATCGCGAAGATGACCGCCACCTGCTATCGCTAACCGCGGCTCCTCGCGCTTCCGCGAGATAGGGGGACGGACAGGCGAACCCTACGCGTAGCCGTAGGGTTTGCGCAGGTACACCAGGAAGAACGTCGTCAGCACGAGCGCGCACGCCTCCGCCACGATGATGGCGCTCCACACCCCGTCGATGCCCCACACGATGGGCAGCAGCATGACCGTGGACGTTTCGAACACGAGCGTGCGCATGAAGCTGATGAGCGCCGATACCTTGCCGTTGTTGAGCGCCGTGAAGAACGCCGAGCCGTATATGTTGAACCCGCACACGAGGAACGCCACCGCGTAGATGCGGAACCCGTGCAGCGTCATGGCGGCGAGCTCCGGATCGTAGCCCACGAACACGCTCACCAGCGGCGCCGCCAGCAGCTGCGAGGCGGCGAACATTACAGCGCCTGTGGTTCCCACCAGTATGAAGCTCTTGCGGAACAGCCCTTTGAGCTCGGTCCGGTTCTGCGCGCCGTAGTGATAGCTCACCACCGGCCCTGTTCCCATGGAGAAGCCGAAGAACACCGCCGTGAAGATGAAGTTCACGTACATGATCACGCCGTACGCCGCCACGCCGTCGGCGCCGGCCAGCATCATGAGCTGGTAGTTGTACAGCATGCTCACCACCGACGCGGCCACCTCGGTCATCAGCTCCGACGAACCGTTGACGCAGGCCGCCCCCAGCGCGCGGAAGTCCACCGCCGGGCGCATGAAGCGAAGGCGGCTCGTCTTGCTGCGCGCGAAGAACGCAACCGATACCGCGGCGGCAAGCGCCTGGCCCGCCGCGGTCGCAACTGCGGCGCCCGCTATCCCCCAGCCCAAAACGGCGATGAACAGATAGTCCAGCACGATGTTCGTCACACCCGCTGCGACCGTCACCGCGAAGCCCACCTGCGGCTTCTCCGCCGCGATGAAGAAGCTCAGAAACACGTTCTGCACGATGAACAGGGGCAATGCCACCAGCAGGATGCGCCCGTACAGAAGGCCCTGCTCCAAAAGGCCGCCTTGGGCGCCCAGAAGGAGCAGCACCGGTTCGAGCGCTGCGGCGCCTACCGCGATCAAGACGGCGCCCGCCACCGCCGCCGCGATCGTTATGAACGAGAACAGGCGGTTCGCCCGCTCGGCATCGCCTTCGCCCATCGTCTTCGCCACCAGGGCGGCGCCGCCCGTGCCCAGCATGAATCCGATGGAGCCCAGCGCCATGGCCAGCGGGAACACGAGGTTCACGGCCGCCAGCGCCTCCTTGCCGGCGAAATTCGACACGAACAGGCCGTCCACCACGCTGTAGATGGACGTGAATATCATCATGGCGATGGAGGGCAGTGCGAAGCGCACGAGGCGCCCGTAGGTGAAATGGTCGGAAAGCTTGATGGCCACGACGATCACCGTCCGTCCGGGTACGGCAGAGCTTCCACCTGCTCGCGCAGGAGCTCAAGATGCAGATGGGTCAGCCGCAGCAGCTCTTCGCTGTCCCGCGAGCCCATCGCAACGAACGCGGCCGTCTCGGCTTCCGCCACCGGCCGGACGCGCTCCTCCACCAACGCGCGACCAGCCTCGGTAAGGTGCAGGTGCGTGCCGCGCCCCTGCTCCACCCGAAGCTCCACGAAGCCCGTGCGCTCGAGCTTATGCACCGACGAGTTCACCGTCTGCTTAGTCAGGCCCGACGCCACGCACACGTCCCGCTGCAGACAGCCGTCGCCCAAATCGTCGAGCCAGTACAGGATACCGAAAGCGCTGTCGGACAGTCCCATCTTCACGGCTATGTCGTGGTACAGCTCGTTCTCGAGCCTGAACAGGTTGTTGTATTTCCGATTCGCACGGTCGTTGCGCGTATCCATGTCTCGCTTCGCTCCTTAACGAGTCTGATTTCGTACTCGAGAAAGTATAAGTACGAAATCAGACTCGTAAAGAGGGTTCACGAAACCATCATGCCGCTCCCCGTCACGCGCTGCCGGCTTGTCATCCTGAGCGAGCGCGAGCGCAACAGCCTGTCATCCTGAGCGGAGCGACCGCAGGAAGCGCAGTCGAAGGATCGCGCGCGGCGCCAACCGTGAGACTTCCAGCTATCGCCGCACGGGATCCTTCGACTTCGGCGCTGCGCGCCTACGCTCAGGATGACAGGGGCCGCTATACGGACTCGACCCGCTCGAAGAAATCGCGCGCGTTCCGGAAGAACACCTTGTCGGCGATGTCGCGGCCGAACTCGCAAGCCAGCAGCTCGTGCAGCGCGCCGATGCGGTCGCACGGTTCCAGCCAGCTGGGCACGTCGCAGCCATCGTAGTCGCTGCCCAACGCCAGCACGTCCTCGCCCGCCGTCTCCAACACATGGTCGACGTGACGCAACACGTCGTCGCGCGTCGGATCGGCCAGGCGATCGGTCAGGAACTGCGTGCAGAAGTTGAGCCCCGCGATGCCGCCGCAATCGGCCAGCTCGCGCAGCTGCCAGTCGGCCAGGTTGCGCGGATGCCCGCACACGGCGCGCGCGTTCGAGTGCGAGGCGGCGAAAGGGCGCCTCGCCGTTGCGCACACATCCTTGAACCCCGCGTCGTTGAGGTGCGACACGTCCACGACGATGCCGCGGCGCTCCAGCTCGCCCACGCATGAGCGGCCGAAGCCGGTCAGCCCGTGGCTCGTGTCGTTGCCGCTGCCCAGCGCGTTCGGTCCGTTCCAGGTGAGCGTCACCATGCGCACGCCCGCGTCGGCCAGCGCGTCAAGGCGGCTTTCGGCCTGCCCGTCGTCTTCGAGGAACGACGCGCCTTCCACGGTGAGCACGGCCGCGGTCTTGCCCGCGGCGAGAGCGGCGTCGACTTCGGCCATCGTGCGCGCTTGCGCCAGCTTATCGCCGCAGCGTTCCAGCTCGCGCTCCAGCACGGACTGCACGCGCCGGAACAGAGCCCAGGCCTCGTCGCCGCGCACCTCGTCGGGGATGAACGCCGCGAAGCACTGGCACCAGGCGAACCCTTCCGTACGCGCAAGCGAGACATGGGCATCGTTGTCGGCGAGCGTGGCCATGCGGTGCGCGGGGATGCGCGCGTCGTGCGCGGCGAAGCCGCCCGGCACCGACGCGTCGCCGTGGAACGCCAGCCGGTCGAGCGTGTCGCAGTGCAGGTCGAACACCCGCAGGCGATCCGCCGGCACGGCCTCTTCGCTCGCGAGCCGCACGGCGTCCTCCTCCGTCAGCCCCTCAAGCGTCATGAACAAACCCATCGCGCATCCTTCCTCGTCATATCCCGGGCCGATAGAGCAAAAGCGGCGCAAGTTCGCGCAGCATCGAATCCGGCCCGATCGATCCCGATCATCGTAGCAAAGACGGCGTCCGAGAAAATGTCGTCCAGGCGAACGCGCACAAAACGAAGACGGTCGCGAAACGCGTGGCGCCCTTCGCCGGCGTGCCGCGAGCCATTGTGCCGATGTGAAATCCGATTGGAAAGCGTGCGTCGGCTACCGAGAGCATCTCGAGGTTTGGACGCAAATCGACTCCCATGACACTACGAGGGCCGGTTTGACCGAAGAAGAGGTACGCTGGTTTTTCGCCATCTGGGGCTTTGCTCATACCAGATGACGCAACGCCAAGGAGATGCGCTTCGAAACTGTCATGGGCGCCGTTTTGAGCCCAGCAACCGACACGCCCCGCTCCCCGCTTGCCCTTCCAGCTGCAAAGCGCTATATTTAACCATATTGTTAAATGTTGCGGAGAAGGACGATGGGCATCCAGGAGACGTTGAAAGCGCTGTCCGACCCAGTGAGGAGGGATATCCTCGAGCACCTCAAGCACGAACGCATGCCGGCCGGCGACATCGCCGACTTGTTCGACATCTCCGCACCCGCTGTGTCGCGGCACCTTTCGGTGCTCAAGAACGCCGGCCTCGTGCGCGACTACCGCGAGGGCAAGTACATCTTCTACGAGTTGAAGGCGACCGTGCTGGAAGAGACGCTGCTTTGGATCGCGAATTTGAAGGAGCAGGCAGAATGAAGAACATCCGTAAGGTTATCTACGCTCTGATCGTCCTCAACCTCGTCGTGGACGCGGCGTTTCTCGTGCTCGCGCCCGACCAGGTCGCCGTGCATTTCGGCGCGAGCGGCGAGGCGGACCGCATCGGAAGCAAGTACGAGCATCTATGGTTTCCCGCGCTGGCGCTCGCGTTCGGCCTGGGGCTTCCGTTCATCGCGAAGCGAAGCGACGCGCACGACGGCGACAAGCTCTTGAAGGCCGATGTCGTGCTCTTGGCCCTGATGGCGGTGTTCTCGCTGTTCGTATTCGCGGACGGGCTCTCCAGCAGCGGCTCGCCGTTCGCAGCACTCGACCTCAACGTGGGAAGAGGCGCCGCCCTCGTCGCGGGCATCGCCTTCGTCATCTGCGGCAACATCATGCCGAAATCCGATCGAAACGAAGCCTTCGGCCTTCGCACGCCCTGGAGCCTGAGCAACGACGAGGTGTGGCGCAAATCGCAGCGTTTCGGCGGGTACGCGATGATCGCCTCGGGCGTGCTGACCGTCGTAGCCGGGCTCGCACTGCCCATGAACCTGGTCATGCCCGCCATGGTGGCCATCCTCTTGGCGGCAGCCGGCGCGAGCATCGTCGCCTCGTACGTGTACTACCGAAAGCACTACGACTTCGCTGAGTGACTCTCTTCGGTCGCCTGCGCGCCGTCTTGCCGGACGTTCGGCTTCTCCCCTGTCACCAGGAAAATCATCGCGATCATGAGCGCGCACCCCGCCAGGTCGGCGCCGGTGAACGCGGTGCCTAGCCACAGCGTGGCGAACAGCGTGGCGCTGACCGGCTCGACAGCGCCCAGCAGGCTTCCCTGCACCGACCCCACCACCGACACGCCGTGTAGGTACAGCGCGAACGCCGCGAACGTGCCCACTAGCACGAACGCTGCGAACACGGCCGCGCCTGCAGCATCGAGCGCCGGCAGCGCGAGCGGCTCGCCAAGCGCCACGCCGCCGAAGTACACCGCTGCGGCCACGATACCGCCGATGAACATGCCGATGCCCGTGACCGCGAAGCTTCCCCAACGGGCGAACAGCTTCTTCGGATACATGATGTAGAACGCCACCGACAGCCCGTTCGCGATACCCCACGCTAGGCCCATGGGCGGCAGGTACAGCGCGCTGGGGTCACCTTGCGTGGCGATGAGCCAGGTGGCGATGACGGCGGCCGCAAGCCCAGTCACCTCGCGCCCCCGCGGCATCCGTCGAGTGAGCACGCAGGTGAACAGCATGACGAAGGCGATGCCGGTGGTTTGCAGCACGGTTGCGGTGCCCGCGTTCGTGTAGCCGATCACGATGGTGTACGTGATCTGGCACAGGAACAGCCCCACGCCGCCGAACACGGCCAGCTGACCGAGCGTGCGCCGGTCGCCCAGCATAGCCGCAAGCTGCGCGCGGTTGCGCACGAGCAGCACTAGGAGGAACACCGCCCCGGCACCCAGCATGCGCACGGCCGTGATGAACGAGGGCGTTATGTCGTAGTTCGCCAGCAGGAACTGGGCGCACGCGCCTGAGAAGCCCCACAGCCCCGCGCCCACGAGCGCGCACACGACGCCCTTCAGATGCCGCCGCCGAAACACCGCCGCGCCCTCAGCGATCCCTTCCCTCATTTCGCCAGCTCTTCTAGGAACTCGGCTACGGGGGCCAGGAGGTTGTCGCCTTCGTCCAGCTTGAAGTAGCGCAGCGGCAGCGACAGCTTGCGCTTGTCGGCCAGGTAGCGCCCGCCGGCGCGGCGCAGGCCCGTCATCTTGTCGCGGGGCACGTCGACGGGCTCCACCACCAGCTTGCCCGCCGTCACCGACACGGTCTTGATATGGTGCTCGTTGGCGTAGGCCTTGATGCGCGCTTTCTCCAACAGGTTCTTCGCCGCCTGCGGCATGTCGGGGCGCTTGTCGGCCAAGTCGGCACGCACGTCCTCCACGGCCTGCTCGGTGGCGGCCGAGGCTATCCTGCGATACCACAGCACGCGTTCGTCGGCGTCCGGCACGTACTCTTCGGGCAGGTAGGTGTGCCCCGGCACGTTCACCGTGATATCGCTGAGCGCGGGCGGCAGCGCGTCCATGGCCTTGAGGTCGCCTTCGCGCGTGGCGCTCACGGCCTGGTTCAGCATCTGCGCGAACAGGTCGAAGCCCACTGCGGACATGTTGCCCGACTGCTCGGCGCCCAGCAGGCTGCCCGCGCCGCGGATCTCCAAATCGCGCATGGCGATGCGCATGCCGCTGCCGAGGTCGGTGTGCTCGTTCAGCGCGGTCAGGCGCGCGGCCGCCTCCTCGGTGAGCTCCATGTGCTCGGGGAACATGAAGTAGGCGTACGCCTGCGTGCACGAGCGGCCCACGCGGCCCTTCAGCTGGTACATCTGCGCCAATCCGTAGCGCTGCGAGTCCTCGATGATGAGCGTGTTCGTGTGCGGGTTGTCGATGCCGCTCTCGATGATGGTGGTGGCCACCAGCACGTCCAGCTCGCCGGCGCTGAAGTCCTCCATCACGCGCTCCAGCTGCTCCTTCGACATCTGCCCGTGCGCCACGCCCACGCGCGCCTCGCCCGCGGCCGCGGTGACGCGCCGCACCGCCTCCTCCATGGAGCGCACGCGGTTCGACACGTAGTACACCTGGCCGCCGCGCGCCAGCTCGCGCCTGATAGCGCCGCTCACCACGTCGGGATCCCACTCGCCCACGTGCACTTCCACGGGACGGCGCTCGTCGGGCGGCGTGAGGATGAGGCTCATGTCGCGCACGCCCGACAGCGACATCTGCATGGTGCGAGGGATGGGCGTGGCCGACAGCGTGAGCACGTCGATGGACTCGCGCAGGTTCTTCATCTGCTCCTTGTGGCCCACGCCGAAGCGCTGCTCCTCGTCGATGATGACCAGCCCCAGATCGTGAGGGTTCACATCGCGCGACAGCAAACGGTGCGTGCCCACCAGCACGTCCACGTCACCTTCCTGGAAGCCCTTGAGGGCGGCGGCCTGCTGCGCGGGCGTGCGGAAGCGCGAGAGCACCTCCACGCGCACGCCGAACGGCTCGCAGCGCTCCTTGAAGTTGGTGTAGTGCTGCTGCGCGAGGATGGTGGTGGGGCACAGCACCATCACCTGCTTGGAGTCCTGCGTCGCCTTGAACGCGGCGCGCAGGGCCACCTCGGTCTTGCCGAAGCCCACGTCGCCGCAGACGAGGCGGTCCATGGGCTTCGCCGACTGCATGTCGGCCTTCACGTCCGCGATGGCGGCCAGCTGGTCGGGCGTCTCCTGGTAGGGGAACGCCTCCTCCATCTCGCGTTGGGCCGCGGTGTCGGGCCCGAAGCGATAGCCTTGCACGGACGCGCGGCGCGCGTACACGTCCACCAGGTCGAACGCCAGCTTCTTCGTGGCCTTGCGCGCCTTGGCCAGCGCTCGCGACCAGTCGGCCGTGTTCAGGCGCGTGAGGCGCGGGCTCGCGCCCTCCGGCCCCACGTAGCGCGTCACGCGGTCGAGCTGCTCCACCGGCACGTACAGCTTGTCGCCCTCGGAGTACTCCAGCAGCAAGTAGTCGCGCGCGGTGCCGTCCACGTCGCGGCGGACCAGCTCCTTGAAGTAGGCCACGCCGTGCGCGGCGTGCACCACGTAGTCGCCCGGCTGGTAGGGGAAGGTGATCTCGGTGATGTCCACGTGGCGCGACGGCCGCGACGTGGACGCCCCCTGCGTGTCCGCCAGGCTCACGATGGCCAGCTTCGCCTTCGGGATGATCATGCCCAGGGGGACGTCCACGTCCACCACGTTCACCACGCCCCGCCGCAGACGGCGCTTGGCGATACCTTCCAGTTCGTCGGCGTCCTCTTCCGCGTCCAGCGTCTCTTGGATCGGCAGACCGTGGTCGACGAAAGCCAGCTTCATGTCCTGGCGCGCACGGAAGTTCGACGCGCTGAACACCACCGTGTAGTCGGTGTCCACGAGGCTGCGCAGCCGACCGAACAGCTTGTCGGGATGCCCCGCCACCTCCACGCGCTTCACCGGCAGCTCGTCGTCCACGTGCCCGCCCACGCGCATGATGGACACGTAGGTTGCGCGCTGCCCCTCGCCGAAGCTCACGGAGCCGGGCTCGGCGTACAGCCCGTCCACGGGGATGCTCGACCCCTTCGCGCGTCCCGCCGCGTCGTCGTAGGCGTGGCTCATGTCGTCGAACAGCGAGCGCGGCTCCAAAAGCACGCTCAGCGCGCCGGGGCGCACGTAATCGCCCAACGTGGACGTGGTCGCGTACAGGTACGGCAGCAGCATGTCGGAACCGTCGAAGCGCAGGCCGCCGTCCAGCTTCTCCAGCACGTCGCGCAGCACGGGGTTCGTCGCGGCCGGTCGCTCCAGCTTCTGGCGCGCGCGGGCGAGCCCCCGCTTGGAGCACGAGAACTCCACCACGGGGTAGATGCTCACATCCGGCAGCGCCTGGATGGTCTGCCCGGTGGTGGGCACGATGCGGCGGATCTCCTCCAGCTCGTCGCCGAAGAAGTCCAGCCGCACCGGGTACACGAGGTTGCCGGGGAACACGTCGATCGTGCCGCCGCGCACGGCGAAGGTGCCGGGGCCGTCCAGCTCGCCGGTGTTCCGGTAGCCGCGCTCCTCCAGCGCATGGGCAAAGTCCTCGAACTCCGTGACGCTCGCCGCCTGGGCGCCGGGCATGGCCGCCAGCTCGCGGCCCACCGAAAGCGCCACCGGCACGTGCACGTCGGAGCCCGCCGGCGGCAGCGCGCGCACGAGCGCGCGGGCGCTGGCCACCACCACGACCTCGCGGCCGCTGGCCAGCGCGTGCACGGCCTCCATGCGCCGTGCAACCTGCGCAGGGTCGCTGGGCTTCGGCACGAAGGGGTAGTCGCTGCGCTCGGGAAAGCGCATGACGCGCTCGTCGCCCAGGTAGGCCGCCAGGCTGCGCGAGAACGCCACGGCCGCGTCCTCGCCCGCCACCACGACGAGCGTCGGCTGCGGCTTGTGCGCGAACCGCGCCGCCACGAGGAACGGACGCGCCGACGAGGCCACGCCCAGCGTGCCGTCCTCGCCCGCGTCCAGCTTGCCCCAGAACGCGTCGAGGCAGCCCGATTTCTCCAGGGTGAACGTCAATGAATCGATGAGCATGGCGCGTCCTCTTCCGTATGCGAACAGCACGAAAAGCCGCGATCGGCGGCTTTATGCAAGGTTTCTGGTCGCCGTCTGCGCGCACGCGCGGACGGCGCTGCCGATTCTACCATCCGATAAGCTCTCGCGCGACGCCCGACAGCGCACCATGAAGGAGAAACCACAAGGGGACGGGGAACCGCCAGCGCTCAGCAGAACAATCGCGCTTCCTGGGCGCTACGCTCCAGATAATCGGTGTACTTGAGCAAAACCTGCGAGCGGTTCTCTATCCCCAGCTTCTTGTAAATGCTGTGGTTGTGCGCCTTCACCGTGCCCGCCGCGATGTACAGCTTGTTGCAGATGCCCTGGTTCGTCTCGCCCTCCATGAGCAGCTTCACGATCTCGCCCTCGCGGCCGCTCAGACCGTAAGCGTCGAGGAAACGCCGGAACGACATGTCGACGTTCGGCAGGTACGGCTGTTCCACCGTGTGCAGCAGCGTCCACGCGATATAGACGGCGCATCCGACGTAGATCGCCCAGCACGTTTCCACCAGAAGGTCGCGGTTCTCCCAGAACAGGACGGCCTCCACCCCCAGCACGCGACATGCCGCGTCGACCACGTGCAGCACCACCAGCGAGACGACCACCGCCTTCGGCCAAACGCCGTCCATCTTGGGAATCAGCCGCAGGAACACCCACGCGTACAGAAGGGGGTACACCGTGCCGAACACCGAGTAAGGCACGACGGGCGCGACGCCGAGCGCCGTCGCGACGGCGCAAGCCGCGCCGAGCACGACCATCGATCGCTTCGACGGCATATCATCGTAAAAGCAACCGCTGATCATGCGGATGATGAAGGGGTAGCAGGCTATGAACAGGGCTTCCGCAGCCTGGTAGAACGTCGCGAACAGAGGATCGGGATGGCCTAGCGCCGTGAACACTTCTTTCATGAAATAAGTTCCGTTATCCACGAACGAGCAGGCGAACAGGATCATGAGCCACCACGCCAGACGGCTGGACCGCGAACGGTGCAGCCAGAAGAACACGACCGCAAGAACAACGTACGTCGCCGCAAGGAGCATGTTGTACAGGAATACCGGATACGTCATCGGAACCACCCTCCGTCATTCGCGCTGGCGAAGACTCCCCTAAGCTCGCCAGGGTACGGCTCCGCCGCTCGAAGCGCAATACCAACCCGGGGTTATTTCGGGTATAGGAGCCGTTCGCCTCGTATAAACGCAAATAGGACTTCCGGACAGGGCGAATCCGCCTGTATACCTGCGTCAGGAAGCGGCTGGAACGCGGTCGACACGACCCGCCGCACGAGGAAGGGAGCAGCACGCCATGGACACGAACCAACCATCGAACACGTTGTCCCGCAGGAAGTTCGTCAAAATCGGCGCGACGGGAGCGGCCACGCTCTTCATCTTGCCGGCGCTTTCGGGCTGCGGAAGCGAAAACAGCGAAGCGCAAACGGACGAGGCGGAGGGAGGCGCCGGCGCCCAGCAGAAAACGGCCACCCTCGCGTTTCGCGGCGGCACGATCCAAACCATGACGTCCGAGAACGACGTCGCCGAAGCCTTGGCCGTCGACGGCAACGAGATCGTCTACGTCGGCGACGAGGCGGGGCTCGAGGCCTTCGCGGGAAGCGGCACGAAGGTGATCGACCTCGAAGGCGGCATGGTGGTGCCCGGCTTCATGGACGGCCACATCCACGCCCCGGGAGACTGGGTCACCAAGCTCTACGACATATACCTCGGCGACGCGACCACCGTCGACGAGTACGTGAAGATCATCTCCGACTTCGTCGCGGCGCATCCCGAACGCGAGGCGTACACGGGCAACCCGTTCATGGTGAACGCGTTCCAGCTGGAGGACGGCAGCAACCCCGGGCCGAACAAGAAGCTGCTCGACGAGATCTGCCCCGACAAGCCCATCCTGCTTTTGGACGTCTCGCACCACTCCGCCTGGGTCAACAGCAAGGCGCTCGAGATGGCGAACATCACGCGCGACACGCCCGACCCGCTCGGCGGCATCATCACCAGAGACGAGAACGGAGAACCCACCGGATACCTCATCGACGGCGCCGCCACCGAAGTGTCCGCCCTCGTCGTGTCCGAGCACACCGACGAAGAGTACGAGCAGGCCATCGCGAAGTACCAGGAGGACGCGTCGCGCTTCGGCCTGACCGGCATCACGAACCTCTCCGCCGTGGACGCGCGCTTCTTCTCCGAGCTGGAAAAGGCCGGCGAACTCAACCTGCGCATGAGGATCCTGCCCACCATCATCCCCGGCACCGATCCGAGCGAAGCGGTCAAAACGGTGAAGGGCCTTGCACGCTACGACAGCGAGATGATATCCACCGGCACCGCGAAGATGTTCTCTGACGGCGTCACCGAAGGCGGCAGCGCCGTCATGCTGGAACCGTACAACGAAGCCGCCGGCAAGGGATCGGACTGGTACGGCGAATCCGAATGGGATCAGCAGGAGTTCGACGCCATGGTGGCCGCCCTCGACAAGGCGGGCGTGCAGGTGCACGTCCACGCCATCGGCGACGGCGCCGTCCGCAACACGCTGAACGCCTTCGAGAACGCGATCAAGGAGAACGGCGAGCGCGCCGACCGCCGCTACACCATGACCCATGTGTGCGCCGTGGCCGACGAGGACATCAAGAGGATCGCCGACCTCGGGGTCATCAGCGCGCTGCAGTTCCTGTGGATGTACCGCGACCCGCTGTGCGAGCTCGAGATCGCCTACATCGGAGAAGAGCGCGCGATGGCCATGTACCCGGTCAAGAACATGCTGGAAGCCGGCTGCATCGTGAGCGGCGCCAGCGACGGCCCGGTCACCCCGTTCGCGCCCCTGGAGGAGATCGAGGTCGCCGTCACGCGCAACAGCCCCTATCCCGGCGAAGAGGACACCGATATGCATCGCTGGCCCGAGCAAGCCATCACGCCGTACCAGGCCCTGGAAGCCTACACGAAGAACGTCGCGTTCGAGAACTTCATGGAGGACCTCGTGGGAACCATCGAGGTCGGGAAGAAGGCCGACCTCGCGGTGCTCGACCAGAACATCCTGACCTGCGACCCGAAGAAGATCTCCGACAGCACCGTGCGCTACACGATCTCCGACGGCCGCATCGTGCACGAGGGCTAGCCCCACGACGCCGACGGCAAGAGCGGTACCAGCAATCGGACGGCGAACGGCAATCGCGGCGCGCATCCGCCGTTCGCCGTCCTCGAAAGCGGGACACGGACGAAGAACTTCATTATACTGGGAGGAGTTTCGCTAAAACCGCATCCCGAGGAGATCCTATGCCACGCGAGACCATGACCGCCAAACGCCAGCGCGCCCTCGCGGTGGCGGAGCGCATGAACGAGCATTACCCCGCCGCCGAGTGCGCGCTGCACTACTGGGGCGACCCGTTCCGCTTGACCATCGCCGTGCTGCTGAGCGCCCAAACCACCGACAAAGGCGTGAACAAGGTCACGCCCGCGCTGTGGGAGCGCTACCCCACGCCCGCGGACCTCGCAGCGGCCGACGTCCGCGACGTTGAAGGCATCATCCGCACCATCGGCTTCTTCCATACGAAGGCGGCGAACGTCATCAAGTGCGCTCAGATGGTAGTGGCCGACTACGGCGGCGAGATCCCGCGCGACATAGACGAGCTGCAGAAGCTGCCGGGCGTGGGGCGCAAGACGGCGAACGTCGTGCTCAACGAGGCGTTCGGCATCGTGGAAGGCATCGCGGTGGACACGCACGTGTTCCGCATCGCGCATCGGTTGAAGTTCGCCGGCCCCTCGGCCGACACGCCAGCGAAGACCGAGGCCGCCCTGCTCAAGCTGTACCCGCGCGAATACTGGGGTCCCATCAACCACCAATGGGTGCTGTTCGGCCGCGAAACGTGCATCGCCCGCAACCCGAAGTGCGCGACATGTTTCCTCTGCGACCTCTGCCCCAGCTGCGGGAAGGCGTAAGAAGAAAAAACTTGGATTAGAGTTCGCTCCAAGAAGCAGTACGGAAGCGTGCTGCATGCGAACGCGAAGGACTATCGCGAGAGGGGTTTGTATGCGCTACCGCGAACTGGGCAGGACGGGGCTCGAAGTCAGCGAGATCGGCTTCGGAGCCGAATGGATGGAAAAGAAATCGGCCGCCGAGGTGCGCGCCGTGGTCGAGCGCTGCGAGGAGGCGGGCATCAACATCCTCGACTGCTGGATGGCGGGACCCGAGGTGCGCAGCAACCTCGGAGCTGCGCTGGCCGGCACGCGCGACCGCTGGATCATCCAGGGCCACATCGGCTCCACCTGGCAAGACGGCCAGTACGTGCGCACGCGCGACATGGATCTCGTGCGTCCCGCGTTCGAGGACCTGCTCGCGCGCCTCGGCACCGACCACGTGGAGCTGGGCATGATCCACTACGTCGACGACGTCGACGAGTACGAGGGCATCATGGCCGGGGAGTTCATCGAATACGTGCGCACGCTCAAAGCCGCCGGCGTCGTCGGGCACATCGGGCTGTCCACCCACGCGCCCAAGGTGGCGAAGCGAGCCGCGCTGTCCGGCGAGATCGAAGCCGTCATGTTCAGCGTGAACCCGGCCTTCGACCTGCTTCCCGCCACGGCCAGCCTCGACGACGCGTTCACGTTCGCCTACGACGACGCGCTCGAAGGCATGGATCCCGCCCGCGCCGAGCTGTACGCGCTGTGCGAACGCGAGGGCGTGGGCCTTACGGTGATGAAGGGGTATGCCGGCGGACGCCTGTTCAGCGCCGAGGCGTCTCCGTTCGGCGTGGCGATGACGCCCGTGCAGTGCATCCATTACGCGCTCACCCGCCCCGCCGCGGCTAGCATCCTGGCGGGCTTCGACGAGCCGGCGCACGTCGACGACGCCGTGGCCTACGAAACGGCGACCGAAGCGCAGAAGGACTACGCGAGCGTGCTGGCGGGAGCGCCGAAGCACGCCTACTTCGGCCAGTGCACCTACTGCGGCCACTGCGCGCCCTGCACGGCCGGCATCGATATCGCCGCCGTCAACAAGTTCTACGACCTGGCTGTCATGCAAAGCGAGGTGCCTGCCTCGATCCGCGAGCACTACCGTGCGCTCGACGCGACCGCCGACGACTGCACGGCCTGCGCCGCCTGCGAGCCGCGCTGCCCCTTCGGCGTGCCGATAGCCGAGCGCATGGAGAAGGCAGCCGAGCTGTTCGCGTAGCGCGCAGGCTTTGCCGCGCTCCTGCAGAGGCCGTGGCCCGCGGGAGCGCGCTGTCCCCGAAGCGGACGCTTTTCCCGCAGAATCGTCCGTTCCGAGCGACAGCGCGTCAGCCGCTACCCGTATCTGGACGGAGCCGGGCTCCGCCGCTCGCCGAAGCGGGATGCGCGCACGCTTCCCGCGAAGTGGTACAATGAAAGCGCTGATTCTGCGACGTCACCGCGACGCGACTGAACCGCGCCTACCGTTCCCACCCATCATCGGAGGTTGCCATGTACGCATGCGGAGATACGGTCGTCTACCGTCATCATGTCTGCGAAGTTGCCGCCCTGCGCGAGAACTACTTCGAAGGCAAGGACTACCTCGAGCTGCGCGCGCTGTTCGAGAACTCGCTCAAGCTGTTCGTTGCCGTGGACGAGGCCACGCCCGACAACCTGCGCCCGGTCATGTCGAAACGCAAGGCGCTCGCCCTGATAGACTCCATCGTGGACGCCGACACCATCGACGAGAACGCCCTCAAGCCCGACGCGCCCACGCCCACCCTGCTGGAGCGCCGCATGAAGGAAGAATACGACAAGCGCCTCAGGACGTTCGCGCCCGAGGATCTGATTCCCATCATGAAGTCCGTCCACGAGCGCAGCGTGCGGCGCGTCGATTCGGGCCGCCGCATCACCGCCACGGACAAGAAGTACTTCGACCTGGCGGAAGGCCTGCTGTGCGACGAGCTTGCGGTGTCGCTGGCCGTCCCGCGCGAGAACGTGAAGGACGTGCTCGTCGAACGCGTGAAGCAAGCCGAGGCGCTCCGGCGTTGACGGGCTGCCAGAGGCCCCCGCTACGCCGGGAGACGCGACTCTACGGAGCGTTCATTGCGCCGGCCGCGGCGCGCGCGTATCGTGAACGCCGTCCGAAAAACCAGGGAGGAACGCCATGGACGCCAGAAACACCGGCACGCTCATCCGCGCGCTTCGCGAGGAGCGCGGGCTCACCCAGCGCCAGCTCGCCGACGCGCTCGGCGTCACCGACAAGGCCGTGTCCAAGTGGGAGCGCGGAGGCGGCTGCCCCGACGTCGAGCTTTTGCCCGGCCTGTCCGAACGCTTGGGAACTCCCGTGGAAACGCTGCTCGACGGCCGCCTGGCCGTCGATGCCCGAACGGGAGGAACCATGAAACGCACCGCATTCCGCGTCTGCCCCGCCTGCGGCAACGTGATCGTCACCACCGGCGACGCCGAAGTGTCCTGCTGCGGCAGGAAGCTGCCCCCGCTCGTCGCCTTGCCAGCCGACGAGGCGCACGCCGTGCACGTCGAGCCGATCGAGGGCGACTGGTACGTCACCTTCGACCACGAGATGAACAAGCAGCACCACCTCGGCTTCGTCGCCGTCGTGGGCTTCGACCGCATGGCCGTCGAAAAACTCTACCCCGAGCAGGGCGCCGAAGCGCGCCTGCCCCGCCTCGCCGGCGCGAAGCTCTACACGTACTGCACGGCCCACGGCCTCATGCGGCACGAACCCGCGCGCCGCTAGCGCGCGGGACGCATCACCACCGCGCATGCCGTCTGCACGAGGCCGATCACCAGGTAGATCACCGAGACCGGATTCGGCAGGTACACGAGCTCGAACACGCACCAGACGATGAGCAGCGCGCCGGCCAGCAGCGCCCACGAACGCGCGCGCCCATCGCTGCGCGCGAACAGCACAGCGGCCACGAGGTTTGCCACCCCGTTCACGAGCGCAAGGGCAAGCCCCGGCCAGAACAGATCGGCCGTCATATACGCAGGCAGCGGCATCCGCTGAATCAAGGGCACCATGAGGTCGAAGAAGCCGAAGAGCTCGCCGAACGCGGGCGGCAGGATGCCCGCAGCGCCCGCCATCATGAAGCCGCCGCACACCACCGCGCACACCCCGTTGAACACGCAGATGACGCGCACGATGCGGCGCGCCGCGTTCATGCGCGCTCCGCGCTTCCCGCCGGCACCGCGGCGGCGTCAAGCGCGCGGACGCGCGCCGCGACCGGCGCGATGGCGGCGCGGTCGGTGCCGTCGAAGCCGCCGCGCATGCCCTCGAGCATCTCGGCGGTGCGCGGGTCGGCGGCGGCGTTTTTCTCCTGCATCTTGAAGAACAGCTTCATGGCCAGCTTGTCCGGCAAGCCCAGGCGCTCGTAGGCGAACCCGCCGCGCAGGTAGAAGCGCTCCACGTCGTCGAACTCCGGCGACGGCAGCTCCTTGGCAAGCGCCTCTTCCACCATGTCGGTCCATTCCACGGGCGTCGCGCCCACTGCGAACACGACGAACCGCGTCTGCAGATGCTTCTCACGGGCGCGCGCAAGCCACTTCTTGCCCGCGAGCCCTCCCGCATGAAGCCATCCGCCCAGCACCACCACGTCGAAACCGCTTGCGTCGAACCGCGGCTCGTCGCCGAGCGACACCGCCTGGCACCCCAGCTCCTCCGCAAGCCACTCCGCGTAGCGCTTCGTGAACCCCGTCTGCGACGAATACACAACCACCGTGCTCATGCCCGCTCCCCTCCTCGAATGCCCCGCCCCGCCGCCGTATGCGCCCGCGCGAACCGCTCGACGTGGGCGGCGAGCCGCGGTTCGGCTTCCTCCCATGTCAGACCCGCATGCATGAGCATGAACGGGACGCCCTGCAGTTCGACGGCCATCTGCGCGGCGTCGTCGCGGACGAACTCGCCCGTCGCCATGAGATGCTCGAAGATGGTGCGCTGCAGCGCCATGGGCTGCTCGACGAACACGAGGCGGTAGACGCGCCCCGCCTCCTCGCTCTCGAACTGGCTGATCACCAGCAAATGGCGCAGGCGCACCATGTACGGATCCTCGAAGAAGTAGCGAAACGACGGCAGCACCATCTCGTGTATGCGCTCGGCGTTCATCTCCTCGTACGGCGTCGCGTCGTCGGAGACGTCGAACAGGATGCTGCGCTCTCCGAAGAACCGACGCGTCCGCTCCAGCGCATCGCGCACGATGGCGTCGAATATGGCCTGCTTGCCGGAAAAATGGTTGTACAGCGACGCGTCCTTGATGCCG
This sequence comes from Eggerthella sp. BIOML-A1, assembly GCF_009875595.1. NCBI lineage: Bacteria > Bacillati > Actinomycetota > Coriobacteriia > Eggerthellales > Eggerthellaceae > Eggerthella > Eggerthella sp. BIOML-A1. Next base: position 274,455 of record NZ_WWRZ01000004.1, read on the forward strand.
ACGGCCGCCGCGATGTCGCGCACCGACACCGCATGGAAGCCGCGCGATGCGAACAACGCGAACGCCTCCTCGACGATGCGTTCCTTCGTGTCCTTCCCCCGCATGGTCTCTCCTCTACAAAACTAGCGACTGCTAGTATATTAACTAACAATCGCTAGTTTTTCAAGGGATGACGCTCATTCCCTTTGTCATCCTGAGCGGAGCGCCGCAGGCGCTCAGTCGAAGGATCCCGCGTGGCGACAGCCGTAACGCTAACAGCTAACGCCGCACGGTACCCTTCGCGTTCCCGCTTCGCGGTGCCTCCCTGCGCTCGCTTCGCGTGCTCGGGAGTTCGACAGTACACCGGACTGTCGAATGCTTGCGCTCGCTCAGGATGACGGGGGAGTTGCCTCCCTACTCCTTCTGGAACTCCTCCAACATCTCGGCGAGCACTTCTACATGGGAGCGGCGAGAGCGCGTGGCGGTTCCCACCAGCGCCACGGACTCGCAGTCCCCGTAACGGTCGAAGAACTGCGGCACGGCCTCACGCTCGCGCATGTCCTCGCGGTAGGCATCGGCGTAGGCGTCCCACCCGATGTTGCCGTGGATATAGCGCTCCATCATGGTGGGCGCCGGGGCGAACAGCTTGTCGTGCACATAACGGGCATGGACGAGCTCCTCGACGAAATAGGCCAGGTCGTCACGCTTCGTGAAGCCGGCCAGCTGGTTCGTGTTCTTCAGCCTCGTGTCCACCACGAGGTCGACCTTCCAGTCGACGAGGCGCTTGAAGAACTCTTCTGCCGAAGTCTCGTAAGCGCTGATGGTGTGGATGTGCATGAGCGGATGCTCCTTCGCGTCAATCGTTTCCTCCGGTACGTTACCCCAAGTTATGCCGGCGCGCGGGCGCAACGGCGCACTGTGGACAAAACGAGAAGCCTTCGTCATTGCGCCGCCATCCGGCACATTTTCCCATCGATGAAAATCTTCCCCTCTTCGATAAGCATTTACGCTCGAAAACGCACCGATTGCGTTTACAATACAGAAGGCATGCTCAACGGATCATTGAAACGGAGCGCACTTCTTGGACACGAAAGAAGCGCTGAAGTCGTTCGAGCTCGACGCGCGACTGTTCTACGACGCTATAGCGTTCAGCACGGACGACTACCTGTACATCATCGACATGCAACGCGATATCGCGCTCGTCTCCGACAACATGCGCGACGACTTCGACCTGCCGGACAGCCTCGTTCCCGGCCTCATCCCTCTCTGGAGAGAACTCATCGTCGAACGCGATCGGAAGCGCTTCGATGATTCGATCGACAGCATGCTCTCAGGGGAAACCGACTGCCACGATCTCGAATACCAGGTGAAGAACGCCCTGGGAGAAAGTATCTGGGTGATGTGTCGCGGACTTCTGAAGCGCGACGAGAACGGCCAGCCGACGATGTTCGCCGGCGTGGTCACCTGTCTGGAGCGCAAGGGTAAAATCGACTCGGTCACCGGGCTGTTCACGCACGACGAATGCACGAACCTCATCGATCGGCTCATCGCCTGCGAATCGCAGGGCGGCGTCATGCTGTTGGGGCTCGATGACTTTTCTCGCATCAACCTGCTGAACGGCCACGCTTTCGGAAACACCGTGCTCAGAATGTTCGCCCAGTCCACCCAACGCCTCATCCCCGAAGGAGCGTCCATGTTCCGCCTCGATGGCGACGTGTTCGCTATCGTGATGGACGGCGCCGGCTGCGCCGCCATGGAAGAGCTCTACCACGCCATCCACGTGGTTGCGAACCGCCAACACACCATCGACGACTTGAGCTTCTTCTGCATGGTGTCGGCCGGCATCGCGATGATCGGCCAAGACGCCCAGAGCGCCCAGGATCTGCTGCGCAACGCGGAGAACGCGTTGGAAGAGAGCAAACAGCGCGGCAAGAACACTTCCACGTTCTTCTCGTCCGCGACGATCGCGACGAAGCTTCGCCGCCTGGAGATCAGCGACTACATGCAGTCTTCCGTCCTCGACGATATGAAGAACTTCGAGCTGTACTACCAGCCGCTCGTATGCGCGGAAACCATGGACATCGCCGGAGCGGAAGCGCTTTTACGTTGGAGTTCCAAGGAGCACGGCCAGCTCTCGCCGGTGGAGTTCATTCCCGTGCTGGAGTCGTACGGGCTCATCGGCCAGGTGGGCCGCTGGGTGCTGGAGCAGTCGTTCACGCAGTGCAAGCGCTGGTCGGAAACGCATCCCGGCTTCATCATGGACGTGAACATCTCCTACCTGCAGCTGCTCGACGCCGACTTCGTGCCGTTCGTGGAGCAGCTCGTCGAGCGCACCGGGGTCGACCCGGCGTCCATCGTGCTGGAGATGACCGAGAGCTACTTCGTCACCGACATGGACGCGCTGCGCGCCACGTTCGACCGTCTGCGCTCCATCGGCATCCGCATCGCCATGGACGATTTCGGCACCGGTTACTCGTCGCTTGGCCTGCTGGCCCAGTCGCCCGCCGACATCGTGAAGATCGACCGCCTGTTCATCAAGGACATCCACCGGGAAGCGTTCAACCGCGCGTTCATAGACGCGGTCATCGAGCTGTGCCATAGCGTGGGCATCGAGGTGACGGTCGAAGGGGTGGAAGAACCCACCGAGCTCGACGCCGTGCGCGCCATCGGCGCCGACAGCATCCAGGGTTTCTTCGTCTCGTGCCCCATTCCGGCGCATAGCTTCGAGGAACGGTTCATCACGCCGCAGACGGCCTCTTAGTCCCGCGTCTTCCAGCGCATCAGATCGATCTAGGCCCGCGCTCGCAAAGGCGAGCCCAGGCGCGCAAGCTCCCCTGCCACCGTCTCGACCAACAGGGGCAGCGCCGCATCCACTTTCGGAGTCAGCCCCACGGTGACCACGGCAGGCGATGGGTTCTCCACCTGCATTCCCAGGCACAGGCCCTCGGCTTCGTAGCCTAAAAGCGCAGCGGCGTCGAACAGGTCGACCAGCTTGAGATCGTGCAGCGACGCTGTTGCCCCCGAATGGCGCGCCATGGCATCGGGCTCGAAGCGAAACACCGTGCCAGGATCGGCATCGGTGCCGTCAACTGCATCCACCGTGATGATAACGTCGTACTCGCGCACGCGCTCGATCATGTTGAGCGAGAGGCAACCCAAATCGAACAGCTCCACGTTGTCGGGAATATCGTATCGCGTCAGCAGCTCCTCGTACACGGCAGGGCCTACGCCGTCGTCGAGCATAAGCTTGTTGCCAACGCAGAACACCGCGATGCGCCGGGCAGCACCCACCTTACGCCCCCACCGTCGGGCGGATGACCAAGTTGTAGTACGTCGCCGCCGCGATCATCGCGATCCCTGCGATCACGCTCGCTATCGTCCAGATGCGCTCGCGCTTGAGGTACGTCTCCTTGTCCTGACCGAGGCTCGCCGCGCGATGCGCCGCGAAGGGCTGGCCCAGGATGGCGAACACCACCGTGCCCACCGTCAGCGTGAGCAATACGATCAACGCGATGCCTATTGCCAGCGGCGTGCGCTCGGTGAATGCCGCATAGAACGTGTTGTCGGCGAACAGCCAGATGGGATAGAACAGGATAGCGGCCCACATGCCGTGCGCGGGGCCCCAGATAGGCGGCAGGAACAGCGCGCCGATGTTGAGCCGGGGAATACCCTCGAGGAACTTCTCTTCGCGAGCGATCTGTTCGTCGGTCAATTCAGTCACAATTCGTTATCCCTTTCGTACCTTCGTCGATTGTCTGCCATTATAGACGAGGAAGTCCCGCACATGAGGGGGCTTTAGCCGAGCGGAAGGAGACGTCATGAAGCTGCTGGCAATCGCAGGGTCCCTGCGCGAGAACAGCTATAACCGGCAACTGGCCGAAGCGGCCGGAGCCCTGATGCGCGAGAAGCACCCGGAGGTCGGATACGGCATTCTCCGCTGGGAAGACGTGCCGTTCATGAACCAGGATATCGAGCATCCCGCCCCCGAAGCGGTGACGCGCGTGCGCGAGGCCGTTCGCGAAACAGACGGCTTGTGGCTGTTCAGCCCCGAGTACAACCACGCGATCCCCGGACCGCTGAAGAACCTCCTGGACTGGCTGTCGCGCCCCGTAAGCGCCACCGAAGCGCAGGTGCTGGCGGAGAAGCCCGTCGCGCTGGCCGGCGCGAGCATCGGCATGAGCGGCGCCTCGCATGCTCAAGATCAGCTCGTGGGCATGCTGAGCTTCCTCGACGCGCACGTGATGAACAAGCCGCGCCTGTGCATCCCCCATATCGCCACGCAGGCCGACGAGCAGGGGCGCCTCAAGCTGGAATCCTCGGCACCCTACCTCGAAGCCCAAGCCGACGCCTTCGTCAGGTTCGTCGAGCGCGAACAGGGCTAGCGAGGACCTCCCTCATCTTGAGCGCGTGTCGAGGGGACGGGGGATTTGACACACGAAGTCCCCTGGTGCGTCAAATCCCCCGTCCCCTCCACACACCCCTGGCACGCGATTCCCCGCCCCACTCCGGACGTGAAAGGACCCGGTTTCCCGGGTCCTTTCGTCAGTGCCGAAGCTGGAAGCTTACGCCTTTTCGCCGTGCTTGAGGTCGTCCTCGCCCACGATGGTGTGCTTCTCGGGGTCGTACACCAGACCGCCGTGCTCTTTCCAGAAGAACATGAGCAGCGTCGGAGAGATGCCCTCGATGTTCGCCAGGTAGATATGGATGAGCATGAAGCAGATGAAGATGTACATCATGAAGTAGTGGATGATGCGCATCGACATGAGGCCGCCCACCAGATCAGTGCCTGCCGCAAAGAACGCCCAGTTCATCGTCGGAGCCCACAGGGCGAGACCCGTGTAGAACATCACGATGATGAGGATGGGGATGGCCAGGTAGCTGATCTTCTGAGGCACGCCGAGCTTGGCGCCCAGCGGGTGATCCTTCTTGAAGAACAGATAGTAGCGAATCCACGCGCCCAGCTGGTGACGGTTGTCAGCCTGCGGCAGCCACGTCTTGTAGTCCGTGACCTGGTAGCGGGTGCCGCCATCCGGCGCGGACTTCACGAAGAAAGCCATGATCACGCGGACGATGCAGTTGATGAACAGCACGAAGCCCAGGAACACATGAACTCCGCGGGCTATGCCCATGAAGCCGCCCCAGAACGGGAAGTGGATGCTGAAGCCCGTGATGATCAGGAGGATCATCGCAACAAGGTTGATCCAGTGCGTGATGACGAAGGGCATCGGATGCGCTTCGCGGTAATGTGCCAAGTGCGCCATGTTACTTCACCCCCCAAGGGCTCGTGACGGTCTCGAAGCTCTTGCCCGTCGCCGGCTCGGTGATGTGCACCGCGCAGGCCGTGCAGGGGTCGAAGCTGTGCACCGTGCGCAGCGCGTTGATCGGCTTCTCGATGTCGCCCACCGGGTTGCCGATAAGCGCCTGCTCCATCGGGCCGTGCTCGCCGCTCTCGTTGATGGGAGCGAGGTTCCACGTCGTCGGGATGATGATCTGATAACCCTCGATCTTGCCGTCCTTGATGCTCTCGGAGTGGTAGAGCGCGCCGCGCGGAGCCTCCCAGAAGCCCGTGCCGGCGCCGGTGATGGTGGACGGCTCGCGGAAGTACTCGCTGTCGCCGCTCTTCAGCGCCTCGATGAGCTCGGCAACCCAGTCCTTCATGAGGCCGGCGATGTAGAGCGTCTCGATCTGGCGAACGGCGGTGCGGCCGAGCGTCGACTGCGCGACCCCGATCTGCCCGGGAGCGCCGAGCGCTTCCAGAAGGCCGTCAACCTGCTCGACCACGAACGGCACGTTGCGCTTGTACGCGGCCAAGACGCGGGAAAGCCCGCCAGCCTCGTAAGGCTTGCCGTCGTAGGCGGGGCACTTGACCCACGTGTAGCGGTCCTCGACGTTGTACTCGGTGTACTCCGGCTCGGTGACGAAGTACGGCGACGTGTACGTGGCATCGCCCTTGTACCAGGAGCGGCCCATGTACTCGGTGATGAGATTCTCCTGCACGTCGGAGAGGTTGAGCTTGTCGTCGATGACGCCCATGGGCAGGTAGCGGTTCGCCATCTGCTCGGTGTAGCTGGCGTAGTCGCCCGGGCCCTCGAACACGCCCCAAGCCACATAGCGGCCGCAGCCCTTTCCCCAGTTCAACGCATCGATGTAGTACGGCGCGATAGCAAGGGTGTCGGGGATCATGGTCGACTCGACCCAGTCGTAAATCTCATCGGCAAGGGCTTTCAACTCGTCAAGCTTCTGATCGGTGGGCACGAAGGCCGTGCCGCCCGGTACCAGCGTCATGACGTGCGGCATCTTTCCGCCGATGATAGCGGAGATCTGCGAAGCCTTGGCCTGCATCGTCAGCGCCTCAAGGTAGTGAGCCGTGCAGATGAGGTCGAGCTCGGGCGGCAGCTGGTAAGCCGTGCCGTCCTCCGCGTCGAACCAGTTGCCGGAGAAGATGGACAGCTGGCCGTTGTCGGCGAAATTCGCCAGACGCTCCTTGAGCGCGACGAAGTCGCTGTTCATGGAGGTGCCTGCAGCCTGAGCAAGGTCGTAAGCGTCCGCCGGATCGGCCTTGAGGGCGTTCAGCGGGTTCACGTAGTCGAGGGCAGCCAGGTTGTAGAACCACAGGATATGGCTGTGCAGGAACTGCGCGCCTTCCAGCAGGTTGCGGATGATGCGCGCGTTGTTCGAGATCTTGATGCCGTAGGCTTTTTCGGCCGCGATAGCGGACGAGTGGGCGTGGGACACCGGGCACACGCCGCAGATGCGCTGCACGATCTGGGCAGCATCCTCGGGCGTGCGGTTCTCGACGACCATCTCCATGCCGCGGAAGCAGCCGCCGGACACCCAGGCATCGGAAACCTTGCCGTTGGTCACTTCCATCTCGACGCGGAGATGGCCTTCGATACGGGTAATCGGGTCGATGACTGAACGAGTCATAAGGGCTTACCTCCCTTCTTTTTTGTCGTCGTTGTTAAGGTCGGCCTCGTCGTACTTGCCGATGGACTTGTCGGGATGCTTCGCGTCCCAGCCGCGCACCTTCTCGAAGTCGGCGCCGCCGTCCATGCGGCCGGTGATCTTCATGCCGAAACCGTGCACCACGAGGGCCGCGGCAAGAATGCCGGTGATGCCGAGCGCGATAGTGCCGGGCTGAACCATCCAGTCGCCGATGCGCAGGTCGCGATGACGCTTGTAGAACGGGGTGTTGACCTCGACCCAGTTATGGCCGGGATCGTTCGGGTTGGCCTCGCAGCATCCGATGCAGGGAGCGCCGGACTGCACGCACCAGCTGCGACGGTTGTTCCACATGGTCACGCCGCAGTTCGCCTTCGTCTGAGGTCCGCGGCAGCCAAGCGGGTACAGGCAGTATCCCTTGGCCTCTTCCTCGGAGCCGAACTTGTACACGAACTCGCCGTTCTCGAAGTGGCCGCGGCGCTCGCAGTTGTCGTGGATCGTCTGGTCGAAGATGCCGGCAGGCTTGTCCTCGCTGTTGAGCGCGGGAAGCTTCTCAAGGAAGATCACGTCCGCCAGCACGGCCACGAGCCACTCGGGGTTGGCCGGGCAACCGGGAACGTTCACAACCGGCGTGTTGATGCCGGCCTTCTTCAGGAACGCCTGCACGCCGAGCGCACCCGCCTGGTTGGGATGAGCGCCCATCCAGCCGCCGTTGACCGCGCAGGAACCCAGCGCGACTACGGCGTTGGCTTTCTCGGCAGCCTCGATCAGATGCTCCGTACCGGGCTTGTCGGCGACGCGCAGAGCCTGGCCTCCCCAGCCTTCCAGCACAGCTCCCTCGTACACGAGGATGTAATTGCCGGCCTCGATCGTCTGCTCCTTGGCCTCCTCCATCGACCAGCCGGCTGCCGCCGACAGGGTCTCGGAGTAGTTGAGCGAGATCATGTCCAGCACGATCGAAGCCGCATCCGGCGTCTCGACCTGCGCAAACGACTCGGTACAACCCGTGCACGACGCGCCCTCGATCCAGATAACCGGATACAGCTTGCCCTTCGTTGCGCCGATCACGGATTTCTCGAGGGCCTGCGCCACGCGCGGCGCAGCGAGCTCGGACAATCCGGCCGCGACCGCAACGGCGCCGCAGAGCTTCATGAAGCTGCGGCGGCTGACGCCGCGCGCGGAAAGCATGTTCTGAAACTCTGAAACTGTGGCCTCTGTTTCCATGTGCACACCTCCTCAGGTGCTCTCGTCTTCCAATGCTTGCTGATTCAGTATTTTCCACGACTCCAGAATTAAAACGCACAGCGAGGGCGCGAGCGCAACGTTTGACCCGCAAGTGGCTGAAAAATGTTACGCATCAACATCCACGTAACATGAGTTATACACTTGATTAGCTACTTTATGCATTTTCATGCAGGGGGATACTTTTTTCGCCCCTCTCTATGCATACCGCTAACAGGTGAGAACTCCCGTTGGTTTCTCGTTCACCGCCGTTCATCTTGTCGTGAAGACGGGTATGATAGCACAAGCACGAATAACCGAGAACCCCGATAGAAGGATTGGACCCATGGCTTCAACCGAACCCGTATTCGCCTACCTCGGCCCTGCCGGAACCTACACCGACGAAGCCGCGCGCGCGTTCGCAGCCCGCCTCGGCATCGACGAGCCAAACCTGTTCGAGTGCGCCTCGTTCGACGAAGTGTTCGACTGCGTCGATCGCGGCAAATGCGAGTTCGGCGTGGTGGCGAAGGAGAACTCGCTCGAAGGGTCCGTCACGGCCACGCTGGACAACTTCTCCTTCAAAAGCTCGGCCACCATCCTCGGCGAAGAGGTCATCGACATCCACCATTGCCTTGTCATGCACCCCGACGCGAAGATCGAGGACGTTGCCACGGTGGCCTCGCACGCCCAGGGGCTCGCGCAGTGCCGCCGCTTCCTGAGCGAGCGCCTACCGGGCAGGTCCACCATCACCACGTCGTCCACCGCCGAGAGCGCGCGGCTGGTCATGGAGAACCCGCGCGTCGCGGGTATCGCCAACGCGTTCGCGGCCGAGCTGTACGGCGCGCGCGTCGAGGAGCGCGAGATCGAGGATCATTTCGGGAATCAGACGTCGTTCGCGCTCATCGGCCGCCAGGGGCATCCCCCCGTGTTCACCGGCGATCGCTACAAGACCTCGCTCGCGCTGTTCTTGCAGGTGGACCGCGCCGGCACGCTGAACATGATCCTGTCGGAGTTCGCCTACGCGGGCATCAACCTGTCGATGATCCAGTCGCGCCCTACCAAGCAGGCGCTCGGCGACTACATGTTCTTCATCGAGTTCAAGGAGAACGTGAACGACCTTGCCGTGCAGACCGCGCTCAACTGCCTGCGCCTCAAGCTGCGCGAGGTCAAGGTGCTGGGAAGCTACCCTATTATGTAGGGGCCGACCGTCGTCTTGAGCGAGCGCGCCCGGTTGCCATCCCGACCGGAGCGCCGTCTCGTCCGGCTCTCTAGAAGGCTATGATCCCCAGATGCTCCAGCAGGATCTTGAGGCCGATGAGGATGAGGACGATGCCGCCGACGACGGTGGCGGGCTTCTCGTAGCGGGCGCCGAAGCGGTGGCCCACGGCCACGCCGACGATGGACAGGGCGAACGTCGTCACGCCGATCAGCCCCACGGACGTGAGGATGTCCACGCGCAAGAACGCGAACGTGATGCCCACGGCCAACGCGTCGATGCTCGTGGCGACGGCGAGCATCACGAGCTCGCGCAGGTCGAGCTTACCGTCGGCCGGGCAGGACAGCTCCTCGTCGTCCTCATGGAAGGCGTCCCACAGCATTTTCCCGCCGATGAGGGCCAAAAGCACGAAGGCGATCCAATGATCCACCGGCGTGATGAACTGCTCGAACTGCGTGCCCAGCGCCCATCCGACAAGCGGCATGAGCGCCTGGAAGCCGCCGAAGAACAGCGCGACGACCGTCGCCTGGCGCAGGTTGAGCCGCTTCATGCACAGGCCTTTGCATACCGACACGGCGAACGCATCCATCGACAGGCCGATCGCCAGCAACAACAGCTCCACGAATCCCATGGGTTTTCCTCTCGTCCGCTTGCGGCCCCCCTGGCCGCCCCGCACTCCACGGTTTAGGCATAAAAATACCGGCGTGCGCGCCGGCTGCATGATGAGCGGTGCGACGCGTGCGCCACACCGCGAGTCTTGTCGTTTAAGGTTGCGCCAGCTTCGAGCGGAAGCAGCATGTTGACGCAGCCACCTCGTTCAAGGCCGACTACTCCCCCACGGGATGCGGCATATTCTAACACATGAAAGTCAAGAATCGTATGCAAGAATCATGCAAGAAACGCTATTTCGCGCACAAGAAACTATCGAGGAGCAATGCGTACGCGATTGAATAGGGAGAGTCCGCCCGGCGGCACTCGGTAGGTCGCGCGGCGCGCTGCATAGATTCAGCTCGCTCGACCATGCGCTCCGATCGCGGCGGGAAGCCCGGCGAGATTGGGCGCGAATCAGCCCCCATGACAATCTCGAGACCTGTTTTGCATGCCGTCCGATCAGGATCACGTGCAAAACCCCAGGTGGGTACTATTCAGCGAGCTCTCGTAACCTGATTCCGCCGTCAGGATTGCCATGGGTACCGTTTTGCGTCCAAAGCGTCGGAGGCCTACCCGACGAGCGCCCCCAGGTAGGCCGCCGCCGCGCGGTAGAAGGGATGGCGGGACTGGGCGGCCAGGCGCTCGGCGAAGGCTGGCATCCAGGCCCGGGCGTGCCCGGAGAGGAACCGCCCGTAGGCGGCCCCAGGGCTTCCGCCCGGAAGGTCGGCGTCGGCCGGGGCTCCCTCGGAAGCCGGGGCGCCGGCCGCGCGCAGGGCCAGGCGCTCGAGGAGCTCGCACTCGGTCGCGACGTGGTCGAGGGGCTCGTTGGTGCCCTCGGGGCGGCCGAGGCCGCAGGACCTCATGAAGCGCTCGACCTCCATGGAGCGGGGGTTCACGAACAAAAGCGGCTGCACCCCGTCGGCCTCTGCGGCCCACACGCCCTCGTAGGGCGAGCAGGCTGGCTCGGGCGCCCCGACGAACAGGCGCGTGGCCTCCGGGCGCAGGGCGCGCAGGAGCGCGTCGGCACCAGCAGGACCCGCGGTGTCGCAGCCGCCCTCGCCCGCCGCCGCGGGGACCTCCGCGGGCAGGCCCAGCGCTGCCAGGATCTCCCCCGCCGCCTCGTCCCACTCGCCGCCCGCCGCGGCCTCGGCCAGCTCCGAGCCCGGGTAGCGCAGGCTCAGCGCCGCGAGCTCCCAGGCGGCGGCGCGGGTTTGCCAGAGCTCGTCATTCACAGCCGCGTCCTTCATGCTTTTCCTTCCTCTTCTTGAAAACCTTCGCGAGCCAGGGCCAATGCACCGCGACATGCACGAGCATCAGAGCCAGCAACAGCTTTGCGGACATCGCGTGCAGCGGATCCCAAAAGTAGTAGCCGTCCGCGTACAGCCCCAGCGCCGGCAGCACCGCGCCCGACACCATGACCCCCGACACCATCACGACCATGACCACGGCGACAATGACGAGGTCGAGCACGGCGTTTCCCGTGCGCGCCCACGATAGACGCACAAACGACCCGCGCACGGCCTCAATCACCCAGTCGACGTGCATCGCAGCATGCACGAAAAAAATGACCGGCATGCCGAGGCCTAACCACTCATGGATGCCGATGCCCGTGACGGCCGGGTTCGCTGCCACCAGGTAGACGGCAAGGGCGGCGATGTCGATCGCCAGATTGCGCCTGTCCATCCCCTACCCCTTCCGCACGATCAGCACAAGGCCCACGACCAAGGCCACGGGCGCCAGAATCCACAGGTTCAGGCTCGCGTCGGACGCCTGATGGTAGCGCGTGGCCAGCGTGTCCCAAGCGTGGCACTCGACAGACGCACACCCCGCCTCGGGGCACGCCATCTCGTGGACGCCGTCGGGCTCGGGCACGTCGTCGAAACCGTGACACGACCCCGATGCGCACCCGACGGCCGGGCACGGGGAATCAACCTCGACGGCTCGGATGCCGGTCGCGGGATCGGCGGCGATTCCGACCGCGAACACGCAGGCTCCGACAACGGCGAACGCCGCGAGCGTTATGAGGAATCTCCGAACCATGGCTCACCTTCCGCAATCGAAGAAGCGGGGATCCGGGGCGCCGGATCCCCGTCTGGCAGGCTAATGCGAGCGCTCGGTCGGCTTGAGGGGCAGGAACTTGAGGCCCACGAGGAGCATCAACGCCCCCAGCCCGAAGACGCCCAGCACGATCCCGAATTCCATCGGCGTCGGCCAGTACACCATGCCCTGGTAGGCGCCCGCCATGCCCGACGTCCAGTCGGTCACCGTGTACTGCGTCATGGGACCGGCGTAGTCCAGGTTCGGAATCTGGAACCCGCCCACCAGCAGCTGCACGCGCTTGCAGAAGATACCGGCGATAGCCAGCAGCGACGCGACCACGATGAGCGGGTTCGTGCGCAGCTTCGGAGTAAAGGCGATCACGGCGGTGGCGGCGCAGCCCAGCACCTCGATCCAGAAGAAGGGCGCCAGCGCTCCGGTGGTCAGCATGGCCACGATATCGGCTCCCGACCCGGCCGGGAAGCCCTCGGTGAGCAGGTCGCAGCCGAAGAAGTACAGGTCCACGCAAACGAACACGCCGAGGAGCTTGAGCATCTTGACGACGTGCTTCTGGTCGAGCTCCAAATAGCCCGCCTTGCGCAGCGCGATGACCACGACGAGCACGAGCGCCACGCCACACACCAGCGCCGAGGACACGAACCACGGGGCCAGAAGGGCGGTGTGCCACATCTCGCGACCCTGCTGCAGCCCGAAGATCCATGCGGTCACGCTGTGCACGAGGATGGCCGTGATCAGCGCGATGGTGGAGATCACGCGCAGCGATACGGCCGAGCCCTTGCCCGACTCGTAGCGCAGCATGGCCCACAAATACACGATGGAAAGGACGAGGTACGTTGCCAGCACCGCGATGTCCCACATGAGCGGCGAACCCAGGTTCGAGTACGCGAACAGCTCCCACAGGCGCAGCGGCTGGCCGAGATCCACGACCACGAATCCGATGGCCAGCACTGTGCAGCAGATCGAGGTCCACACGGCCACCTTCGAGATGCCGCCGAACCCCTCGACCCCCAGCACGCGCGGCGCGCTCGAGATGATCAGCCCGCCGGCCGACAGGCCCACCAGGAACATGAACATGGTGATGTAGAGCCCCCAGGAATCGAAGTTGCGCATGCCCGTCTGCACGAGGCCGCCGGACAGCTGCATGCCCCAGAGCACCAGCCCCGCGACGGTGAGCACGGCGGCAACCGCGATGCCGATGTTGAGCCCCTTGCCCCCGAATCTGGCAGCAGGAACCTTGGCGGCAGGCGCCGCCGAAGCGTTATCAGTCATGATTGTTCTCCTCTCGCCCTAGACGAGGTAGTAAACAGATGGTTTGGTATCCTTCTCGGGAAGCAGCTGCATCACCTTGCGCTCGCGAATGAGCTTGGACACCTCGGACTCGGGGTCGTCGAGATCGCCCCAAACGCGTGCGCGCGCAAGACAGGTTTTCACGCACATAGGATCTTCGCCTTTCGCAAGCCTATGCCAGCAGAACGTGCATTTTTCAACCGTGTGCTTCTGATGCTCGGGAACATCCGCATCTCCGCTATCGAAGCCGATGTAGTGCGCCGGCTCCTCCCAGTTGAACGAACGCACGCCAACGTACGGACACGCCGCCATGCACATACGACAACCTATGCATTTGTCGTAATCCTGACGCACCACTCCGGTATCAGGGTCTTTGTACGTAGCGCCCACGGGGCATACTTTCACGCAGGCGGGATTCTCGCAATGCTGGCAAGCGACGGTGATATAGCTCATGGTCGCATCGGGGAACGTCCCTTCTGGCGTGTCCATCGATTCCCCGCCCTTGGTCAGAACCCTGTTCCACCACGTACCCTCTGGCAGGTTGTTTTCAATACGACACGATACTGAACAGGTATGACAGCCAATACAGCGCTTCGTGTCGATTGCGAATCCGTATCTCATAATATGCCTCCTCCTTACGCCTTCCTGAAATCGACCAACGCGTCATAGGGTGAAGCAGCCGACGGATACGGATCCATCTTCGGCTGAGACATCTCCTGGTAGCCTCCGGCCACAAATGCAGAACGCGGCCAACCCTTGGGTATAGACACGATGCCAGGCGCTATCGACTCATCCACAAGGCACTTCAGAACGCAATGGCCGCGATCGTTGAAGACCTCGATCAAGTCGCCGGACGCAACGCCTCGTTCCTCTGCATCCTTCCCGTTGACCTTGGCTAACGGCTCTGGATCGAGTTCGCGCAATATCGGTACCCTATCCCACTGCGTATGCACGCGGAAGCGCGAGTGTTCCTGCAGATACACCAGGGGGTATTTTTCGCGCAAAGGATTGTCGATGCCCACTTCCTCGGGTTCGCGATAGTAGACCACGCGCTCGTTAGCGATGCGATCCGACAAATCCTGTCCATAGTCTAAGCGAGGAACCGGTTTCTCCATATACAAACGAACGAGACCCTTTTCGGTCGAGAGCGGCTCGTTCACTCCCGTTATGTACGTCCCTCCAGGTTCACCAGTTGTCTGGATCACTTTTTCCTCACGAAGGCGCTCGAGCGTCACGTTCTTCGCCTTCGATGCGGCGTTGCTGAAAAGAATGCTGGTCAAGCTCTCGAAATCGAGATCCTTGGGGAACGATTGTTCGAATCCCAATGCTCGACCCAACAACCCGGCAATCTCGCTGTCGGATTTGCTTTCATACAAAGGCTCGATGGCCTTTTCTTGAAGGATGGTGTAGGGGTTGTTGTATCCAGCGCGAACATCCTCGACCTCGTACCACGAAGTGGCCGGAAGAACCATGTCGGCGCAGAGAGCGGAATCCGTCATCTCCATATCAACGACCACATAGTAATCGAGACTCGGCAGCAGCTTCTCATAAAAATCGCGCTGACCGGGGAAATTGCTGGCAGGGTTAGCGCAGTACGAGATCATCACCTTGATAGGGAACGGCTTGCCGTTCAGCTTCCCCGTCGATGCCGTCTCCGCGATGATTCCGTAAGGAATCACGCCATTAAGCTGTTTGTACTCCTTGGTAATCCACATGCTCGTCGTATCCGGAGAATACCGCGTCGTGAACACGCCCGTGAAACCGGCGCCCTTCTTCATGAGGTTGCCCGTCAAAGCCATGAGGATCGCGATCGACCAGGTGTTCAGATACCCGTTCATGTAATGGTCAAGACCATACGTGATGTTCACCGAAACAGCCCTTTCGGAGGCGAAGCGCTCGGCAAAATCCTCGATGAAACCCTCCTCGAGCCCGGTAAGACGGCTCGCCTCAGTGACGGAGTAGTCCTTCAGCTGGCGCAGCAACAGGGTGAGGGCCGTTTCCACCTCGATTCCGTCCTTGGTGACGAACGATCCCTCGAATGCAGGCTCCTGAGCCTCTCCATAAAGCGCGATGTCTTCCGTTGCAAGATCCCACACATAGAAGTCATCGACAGGCTTTTTGGTTTCAGGGTCGACGGGAACCTCCTCGTAGTCGCTCTTTCGCAGGAAAAGACCTGTATCCTTGCGAACGAGGAAAGGCGCATCCGATTTAGTTTTGATGAAGTCCCAGTCGACGAGATCCTCCTTGACGATATGGGCGCACATCGCCAATGCAAGATATCCGTCATGGCCGGGATTGACGCGTATGAATTCATCAGAACGATGGGCTGTTGCGGATTTAATGGGATCGATGGTGATGACCTTCGTACCGTTTTCTTTCGCCCATTGTATCCACCGCCAGCTGTGAGGATGGGTGAACACCGGATTCGTGCCCCACACGACCACCATAGATGCGTCCATCACGCTGTTCGGCTCGTTGCAGTAACGCCAATCGCCCGTGCCGAGCACGCGATCAATGCCATGGCCTGCGGCGTAATCGTAGCAAGCAGCAGTCTTGACGCCACCGATGCAAGCCGACAAGCGCGGGAACAGACCGTATATGCCGTTGACGTATCCGTAATTGCCGGAAGCAGCGTCGAACACGATCGACGACCCGCCGTACTGATCGATAGCGGCCTGCATGTGCGAGGCGATCTCCTGAATAGCCTCATCCCAGCTAACTCGCTCCCATTCACCTGCGCCGCGCTCGGTGCCCTCTACACGACGCATGGGATATTGAATTCTCGTTTGACTGTAAATGCGCTCGACATACGAAAGCCCCTTCAAGCAACAGCTTGTATACCCAGGCTCTGGATAATCACCAGGTTCGAGCTTAACGAGCCTCCCGTCTCGAACATGCGCCAAAAGGCGACACGACCCCATGCAGTTTGAACGGCAATTGCAGTTGAATATCTCGTCTTGCACGATAGTCGCATCTGTTTCGGCAATAGCTGAAGCATAGGGAACGAGCGACGATCCGACAACTGCAGCACCTGCAGCAGCGCCTGTCGTTTTGAGAAAACCCCGGCGTGTCAGTCCGCGATGTGGACTGCTTGTTCCTGACATTACTCCTCCTCAAAAGATCGTGTCAGAATATCCCCTTTGCGGATGGTGTCGGGAAAACGGCTCGACGAGCAGGCGATCCAACGCGCAACGCCCCGAACCCCTCGTACCCAAGCGCAATCTTATCGGATATCCCCTGGTTACTCCTGATAAGAATTGGCCAAATCCTCATATTTGTCATGTTATCATATTGTTATAGTTCAATGCAATTATATGAACTATCCTATCTAGGGGATAATGAATGCAGGGCATCTTGCGGCTGACACGATGAGGCGCTCGACAAGCGAGCGCCTTCGCATGGCAAACGGCCGCGACGTTATCGGTTGGCACCGCACGGGATCCTTCGACTGCGCGGCTCCGCCGCTCCGCTCAGGATGACAAAAGAACGAGCCGTCAACCCCGTCCCCTCGTCCCGCCGTCCCTCCGCCTCATTCTCCCTTGAACAGCTTGCTCACGTCGAAGCCGTCGGCCAGGCTGCTAGGCGCGAGCAGGATGCCCTTGCCGTCCTTGGCGCCCTCGTAAGCCAGGTTCATCGCGCGCAGCTGCATGGCCTTGGGGTTCTTGTCGTACACCTCGGCGGCCTCGACGAACATCTCGGAGATGTCCTTCTCCACCTCGGCCAGGATGACGCGCGCGTTGCGCTCGCGCTCGGCCTGGGCCTCCTTCGACAGCGCGTCCTGCAAGCCGCGCGGCACCATGATGTCGCGGATCTCCACGCTCATGACCGTGATCCCCCACTGCTCGCACTTCGCGCCCATCACCTCCTGCAGCTCGCGGTCGATCTGCTTGCGGCGCATCGACAAATCCGCCAGGTTCAGCTGGCCGATAGCGTCGCGCATGGCCGTCTGCGCCGACCACAGCACCGCCTTCGGGTAGTTCTCCACCTCGAGGCACGCCTTCTCGGCGTCCCACACCATCCAGAAGAGGATGGCGTCCACGTCCACCGGCACCAGGTCGGCCGTCAGCGCCACCTCGGCCGAGAACGACGAGGTCATCACGCGATGGTCGATATGAATGGCCGTGTACTCGGCGAACGGGACGAGCACGTACAGCCCCGGCCCCGCCACGCGGTTGAAACGGCCGAAGCGCAGCACCGTCACGCGCTCCCATTGCGGCGCGACGCGGATGCAGCTGGCGCACACCAGGCCCGCGGCGACGGCGGCGACCGCCGTCCACACCGACAGCCACGGCAGCGTCGCCGCGAACACGACGCCGAACCCCAGCGCGAACATCACGAGCGCGAACAGGTACACGCCCGCCCTCGTCGCCTCGTTCGGCTCCAGCTCGGTGGACGCCACCGATCGGCGGTCGTCGTCCTTGACCTTCGACGTCTTCGATTTCTCGCTTCTCAGGCTGAACTTCATACCCTACCCTTCCAACGTTTCGAGCCGGCTCTCCACGAGGGCCACGATGTCCGCGCGCGGCACGCCCAGCTCGCGGCATTGCTGAATGAACGCGTCCGCCAGCGACTCCGCCGCGTTGTCGGCCGTCTCGCTGGCGTTTCGGTACTTGTCGTGCACGAAGGTGCCACGGCCGCGCTTCGAGACGATGTAGCCGTCCCGCTCGATGTCCTGGTACACCTTGCTCACCGTGTTGTAGTTGATCCCCAGGTCCACCGCCATCTCCCGCACGGTGGGAAGCTTGTCGCCCGTGGCGTAGTACCCCGAGGTGATCAGGTAGATCAGGCGGTTGCGCAGCTGCAGCCAGATAGGGATGCCGCTGTCGTCGTCGATGGTGATCTGTATGGTTTTGCTCTCAGTCGTCACGCTGTCCTGCAATCATGTCGTCGAAGTCATACCTGCGTTGCCCCCTCATCATATCGCACCGAGCGCAAGGGGCGTGAAGCTCGCCGCGGCCACGATGCAATATCGCAGAAGAAGTCCACCGGCCAGCACGCCCAGCGACGACGCCATCATGGCGGCTCGCCCAGGCAGCAGGCGCCCGACCGCATGCAAAGCGAGCGGAACCGCCAGCCCGACCGCGCATACGCCGACCCAGAACGTCAAAGCCAGCGACCCGGCGAGCAAGGCCTCGCACGAGGCCCGCGCCGTCTGGGTGTACCCGCTCTGCACGGCCAGAAACGCGACGAGTACGGCGGCCTCGATGCAGCCGAGCACCGCGCCCGCACCCCATGCGACGCGCGACACTTCGCACGACGGCGGCGAGAGCGCCGCGTCGAGCCCCACGATCACCGCTGCGCCGCACGACAGCGACGACGCCATGAACAGCGCGATCAGCCAAGGCGTATGCCAGAAGTCGATGGACACCATGTCCGACAGAAGCAAGCCGGTGTACCCCATCACCCCGAGCGCGCACGCGCCGCCGAGCACGCAGCACGTCCAAAGCGCCGCCCGCGGCACCTCGCTCGCAACCAGCGCCCACACGGCCAACGCGCCCGACACCGCCGTCAGCAGCGCCACCAGCCACGCGCCCACCGACAGCACGGATTGGAACGGGGTGAAGACCACGAGCCATACGCGCTCGACGTTGCCCAGGTCCAGCAGCAAGAACATCCCCGCCAGCGCCATGAGGCAGGGCGCGGCGTAGAAACCCGCTTGGCAGGTGCGCGCCAGCTTCTCGCTGGCGTCGCTTCTGCGCACGGCGTCCCACACGCACGCGCAGGCCGCCGCGAAGAACGCGCCGGCACCCGCCCCCGCGAGGAACAGGTACGCCACGATGTACCAGCCGAACACCACCGCACTCCCCCTACAGCGCCGCCATGCGCCGGCCCGACCGCAGCAGGCGCTCTTCCGTCAGTATATCATAGGATATTAGTTCAAGTGAGAGTGCGCGTGCGTTACCAAACCCGTTGATTCTTGCCACGCTCCTGAACAGGCGATACGCACCATATCCCCTGTTCAGACTCTTGTGAGAACATGGACAAAACCAACCGTTTTGGTAATTTCCCAAGCACGCAGGACGGCTCAGGCGAAGAACGCGCCGCCCTCTCGGCGGAAGAAGCCTTCGGACACGAGGTCGGCCACGATGGACTCGAACGTGGCCGCGTCCACGCCGTCGCGCCCGGCGGCGCGCTCGAAGGCGTCGAGGCGCTCGGCCAGCTCGTCGGCGCCGATGCCCGGCTCGGCCAGCACGACGCGCACGAGCTCGGCGCGCTTCTGCCGCCGCGAGCCCTCGAAGGCCGACTGGCGCGCGTAGTGGGCGCTGCGCCGCGAAGGGTTCGCCACGAGCGTCTTAAGGTGCGCGCCGTAATCGAGCAGCGCGTAGTACCAGGCCCGGGCGTCGTCCTCAGGACAGGTGGACGCAACAAGCGGCGCCAGCTCGCGGTCGGAAACCTTGTCGCGGTCGGGGAACAGCTCGTGCAGGAACACCGTGCGCACGTTCGTCTCGATGTACACGGAGGGGCGGTTGTAGGCGAACGCCATAACGCCCGCCGCCGTGGCCGGACCGATGCCCGGAAGCGTTTCCAGCTCCTCAGCCGTGTCGGGCAGCAGCCCTCCCCGCTCGGCCGAACACGTCTCGGCCGCCCGCTTGAGCGCAAGCGCACGGCGGTTGTACCCCAGCCCCTGCCACTGCGCCAGCACGTCTGCCGTGCCCGCGGCGGCCAGGGAGTCGACGGTGGGAAACAGCGACAGGAAGCGTGTCCAGTGCTTCTCGACGCGAGCCACCTGAGTCTGTTGCAGCATGACCTCGCTGACCAGCACGGCGTACGGGTCGTCGATGTAACGCCAGGGCAGGTCGCGATGCAGCCGAGCGCCCTCGCGGCGCACAAGCTCCACGAACTCGTCGCGCCCGAGCGCCTCGGACGGCCACGCAATCGAGCCGGAACCCGCTATGCGCACGATTCGCACGCGCTCGCGTCGTCGGCGTCGGGAGCCTCCGCGGCAATGCGCGGCGTGGGCGCGGCGCATTGCGCAGCGCAGCGGACGGCGGCCGGAACCGCGTCTGCGTCCTTCGCCTTCGCCATAGCGGCTTCCACCACCGGATGCGACGCCCCCTGCTCGATGAGGTCCTTGAGCGTGATAGCGCCGAAGTAGGCGTTCAGCAGCCGATCGGCTCCCTGCCACAGCTTGTTGTAGGCGCAGTCCTTCTGTTTGTCGCAGTAAGCGGGATCCATCACGCACAGCGAGATGCTCACCGGCCCCTGAACCGCCTCGAGCACTTCCAGCAGGGTCACGGCGGCCGGATCGCAGTTGAGCGCGAGCCCGCCGCGGGCGCCGCGCACCGTCTTGATGAGCCCGCCCTTCACCAGATCGTGCTGGATGCTGCGCGCGAAGGCGTAGGGAATGTCCTCCTGCTCGGCGATGTCGGACACCGACACGTAGGAATCCCCGCTCTTGTAGGCGGCCCTCAGTATCCGGCAGGCGTAGTCGCAGCGGCGCGTGACGTCCATTAGTTTCCCTCTTCCCCGTCGAGCAGGTCTTCCAGATGCTCCAACTCGCGCCTGAAGTCGTTCACGACCGCCTCTTCGAGCGCGCGGTACTCGTCGGAATCGAGCGGCTGGTAAGCCGCCAGCTTGTCGTACAGGTTGTCCGCCGTCACCGGCAGGTAGCGGCGCGCGACGAGGCTGGCCTTGTAGGCCTCCTCGATGGCCTCGCGGGCGGCCATGTACATGTCGTAGCGCGGCATCTGCGCCGAGTAGCGCACGAGCGACGCGCGGTCGATGCCTCGCAGCGACGGATGCTCGCGGGCTATCTCCATCCAGATGTCGTCGCGCTCGGACACCGTGGGGAAGTCGATGTCGATCACCGACAGCGGCTCCAGGAGGTCGAAGAAGAACGGATCGATCTCCCCCGCCTCGGACGACGACGCCAGCACGAACACGTCGGGGTTCTCCACCGCCGAGCGGATGAGGCTGATGGCCTCGCGCGCGCCCCGCGACAGGCTGGCCATGATGAACCCGCCCAGATCGTCGCCAGCCGACTCCACCATGGGCGACATCCACAGATCCAGGTCCTCCAGCATGAGCACGCCAGCGCCCTCGAAGGCGTTGCGCGCCGCGTTGAGCTTCGGCTGGCGGTCGGCCTGCGCCATGACGCACAGCACCGGCATCCCCTGAAGGTTCTCCTCCATGTGCATGCGGATGGCCGGCAGCCCCAGCTCGCCCAGCGTGGCCGCCATGAATCGGTTCGCGTCCTCGCGCGCCGGAGAACGGAACAGCAGCGCGTCGGAGGCCGGCATGCGGTCCAGGCCGTGGCGCGCATTCAGCAGCTCCACCAGCTCTTGGAAGCGCTCGTCGTGCTGCATGCCCACCCCGAAGTCGCGCATGAGCTTCACGGTCTCGTCGTAGCCCACGAGCTCGCGATACGTTATGTTCTCGAGGGACGACACCACCGCATGAGCGTCGGCATCGTCGCCGCATGCCTGGATGGCCTCGGCGAGCGACTTCTGCACCTCGGAGACGGACGGGGCCTTTTCGCCCTCCTCGCCGCCCTCGTCCGCCGCAGCGCTCTGAGCGGCCTGCGGCGCAGCCTCGGCGACGCACGCCGAAGACGGCTCGGTGACGTGCTCCACCCGCATGAGGCGCGCGGCATCGAAGCCCAGGAAGTCCTGGGAGATCATGTCGGTCATGTCCTCCAGGTCCTCGCGCGAAAGGCCGTACTCCTCCAGCTTGTCGAGCGCGAGGCTCTGCAGCTGCTCGGCGCAAGCCGCGGCCTCGTCCGAGGACAGGTAGGGCTCGAGGCGCTCGAACGCGTATTCGGCGATGGAGCGCTCCTTGAGCTTGCAGGCCAGCTGCCAGGCCTGCTTCAGGCCCTCGAGCGCCGCTTCGTCGACGGCGGAGCCTTCGCCGTGCTGCGCTCGCTCGAACGCCGCCAGGTACAGATGCATGCCGAGGACCGCGTCGCCCGAAGCGCACGCCTGGGAAGCGAGCCGCAGGTACTCGGTCGAGGAATTGCTATGCTCGTCGTTCTGGCTGGGCGAGCTGTTCGCATCGTTCTCAAACATGAACCCAACCTCCTTTTCGATGTGATCGCACGTCGCGAGAAAATGACTATGTCCAGGTCACATTTTACCCAAGAAGAAAGCCCCCGCATAGGTCGAACCGCAAAAACCCCAAAACGTAAGCAACCCGAAGGGTATGAGCGCAAGGCTCTACCAGTCGAGGATCTCCCAGCCCTTTTCGCGCGCGGTGCGGGCGAGCGGCCGATCGGGCGACACGGCGCGAGGGTGCTCCGCGGCCGACAGCACGGCGCGGTCGGAATGATGGTCGCCGTACGCGTAGGCGAGCTCCCAGTTGCCCGGCCCGAAACGGCTATCGCCGAAGCGGCGCACGGCGGCCAGCTTCTCCTCCCCCTCCACCGGCAGGCCCTCCACCGCGCGGGTGTAGGTGCCGTCGGTGGCCACGCTCATGCGCGTGGATATCTGGTTGTCGAACGGATGGTGCTCCATGGCGCGCAGGATGATAGGCTCGAACGTGGCCGAGATGACCACCACGGTGTCCCCCGCCTCGGCGTGGGCGCGCATGGCGGCATCCGCCTCGAGCCTGAACAGCGGCGCGATGCGCTCGTCGTAGAACTCGGCGAGGAAGGCGTCCACCTCGGCGGCGGGCTTGCCCTCGAACGCCGTGAACACGAGGCCGCGCACGGCCGCCTCGTTCTGCGGCAGGCGCAGCTTGTAGGCGGCCGCCCACAGAAGGATGCGGAAGACGACTCGCTTCTTCAGCATCTTGCGACGCAGAAGGTGGCTGACCAGCAGCACGGGCGAGTTGCCCGCGATGCTGGTGCCGTCGAAGTCGAACACGGCAAGGCGCGCCTTGCTTTCAGGCGCGCCTTGCATCTGCGCTGATGCGCTCTCAGTTCCCGTTGCGGGCATACGTCGCTGTTCCCATTCCCTGAGCGAGGGGGCGAAGACGCGCCCGTATGCGCTAGTCCTCCACCTCGTCAATCGTCTCGGTGAACTGAGAATTATACAACTCCGCGTAGAAACCGCCAAGCGCCAGCAGTTCCTCGTGCGTGCCCTGCTCCACGATGTCGCCGTCGCGGATGACGAGGATGAGATCCGCGCTCTTGATGGTGGACAGGCGATGCGCGATGACGAACGAGGTGCGCCCGGCCATGAGGTTGTCCATAGCCTTCTGGATACGCTCCTCGGTGCGCGTGTCCACCGAGCTGGTGGCCTCGTCGAGGATGAGCATGCGGCGGTCGGCCAGGATGGCGCGCGCGATGGTCAGCAGCTGGCGCTGGCCCTGGCTGATGTTGCTGGCGTCCTCGTTGATCTCGGTGTCGTAGCCCTGCGGCAGCGTCTGGATGAAGTGGTTGACGTAGGCCGCCTTCGCCGCCGCCTCCACCTCCTCGTCGGTGGCGTCCAGCTTGCCGTAGCGGATGTTGTCGCGGATGGTGCCGTGGAACAGCCACGTGTCCTGCAGCACCATGCCGAACAGGCTGCGCAGATCGTCGCGCGCGAAATCGCGGATGTCCGTGCCGCCGATCTTGATGCAGCCCGACTGCACGTCGTAGAAGCGCATGAGCAGCTTGACCATGGTGGTCTTGCCGGCGCCCGTGGGGCCGACCAGCGCGACGGTCTGGCCTTCCGACACCTGGGCCGAGAAGTCCTTGATCACCGGCTTCTCCGGATCGTAGCCGAAGCGCACGTGGTCGAACTGCACGTTGCACTCCACGTCGGCGGTACGGGCGGTCGCATGGTCGGGCTCCTCCTCGGGCGCGTCGAGGAACTCGAAGATGCGCTCGGCGGCCGCGGCCATCTGCTGCAGCACGTTGGACACCTGCGTGAGCTGGGTGATGGGCTGCGTGAAGTTCTTCACGTACTGGATGAACGCCTGGATGTCGCCCACCGTGATGATGCCCTGCACGGCCAGGAAGCTGCCGGCGATGGCGACGGCCACGTAGCCCAGGTTGCCGACGAACGTCATGATAGGCTGCATGAGGCCGCTGAAGAACTGCGACTTCCACGCCGACCCGTACAGCTTCGCGTTCGTCTCGTTGAAACGGTCGACCGTGCCGTCCTCGCGGTTGAACGCCTTCACGATGGCGTGACCCGAGAACGTCTCCTCCACGATGCCGTTGATCTTGCCGAGCGTGCGCTGCTGCGCCACGAAGTACTTCTGCGAGCGCTTCACCACCACCATGATGAGCACGATGGAAACCGGAAGAATGACCACGGTGATCAGCGTCATGAGCGGGTTGATGGACAGCATCATGATGAGCACGCCGACGATGGTGGTCACCGACGTGATGAGCTGGGTGACGCCCTGGTTCAGGCTCTGGCCCAGCGTGTCCACGTCGTTCGTGATGCGCGACAGGGTGTCGCCCACGCTCGTGCGCTCGAAGTAGCCCATGGGCATGCGGTCGATCTTGTCGGCGATGGCGCCGCGCAGCTGGTAGCACGTGCGCTGCGAAACCGAGCTCATGATCCAGCCCTGCACGAACGAGCATGCCTCGGACAGCAGGTACAGGCCCAGCGTGAACACGAGGATCCGCGCGATCGCGTCGAAGTCGATGCCGCCCGAGCCGTCGATCTTCGCCACGATGCCGTTGAACAGCTCGGTAGTGGCCGTGGACAGCACCTTCGGCCCCACGATGTTGAAGATGGTGGAGCCCACGGCGAATACGAGCACCACCACGATGGCCGCCTTGAAGCGACCCATGAAGGCGATCAGCTTGGCAAGCGTTCCCTTGAGGTTCTTCGGCTTCTCGCCGGGCATCATGCGCCCGCCGGGACCGTGGCCCATGGGTCCGCGGCGAGGTTCCTGCGCCTGGGCGTTCTCCTGCGCGCTCATGCCGCATCACCTCCGTTCAGCTCGGCTTCCGACAGCTGGGACATCGCGATCTCCCGATACTCCTCGCAGGTTTCCATCAGCTCCTCGTGCGTGCCCTGGCCCACGATGCGGCCGTCGTCCAGCACCACGATGCGGTCGGCATGCAGCACCGTCGAGATGCGCTGCGCCACGATGACCACGGTCTTGCCGCCCAGGCGCGTGTGCAGCTCCTGGCGCAGCGCGGCGTCGGTCTTGTAGTCGAGCGCCGAGAAGCTGTCGTCGAACAGGTAGGCGCGCGCCTCGGTGGCCAGCGCGCGGGCGATGGCCAGGCGCTGGCGCTGGCCGCCCGACACGTTCGAGCCGCCTTGCGACACGCGCGTGCCCAGGCCTTCCTCCTTCGAGGCGACGAACTCCGACGCCTGGGCGATGTCGACGGCCTCCCTGATGCGGTCGACGGACATCCCCTCGTCCGCGTAGGCCACGTTCGACTCGATGGTGCCTGAGAACAGAAACGCCTTCTGCGGCACGTAGCCCAGCTGCTCGCGCAGCGCCTGCTGCGTGACGTCGCGCACATCCACGCCGTCGATGGTGACCGAGCCCTCCGTCACGTCGTAGAAGCGCTCGATGAGCTTGATGACCGTCGACTTGCCCGATCCGGTGGAGCCGATGAGCGCCGTGGTCTTGCCGGGCTCGGCCGTGAAGTCGATGTGCTCGAGCACGCATTCCTTCGAATCGCCGTAGCGGAAGCTCACATCGTTGAAGGCGATGGTCGCGCCCTCGCCCGAGCGGCGCAGCTCGGCGTCGCGGGCCTTGTCGGCGGCCGGGTCGCAGATGGTGGGCTTTGTTTCCAGCACCTCGTTCACGCGCTGGGCCGCCACGTCGGCGCGCGGCAGCATGATGGAGATCATGCCGATCATGAGGAAGCTCATGATGATGACCATCGCGTAGGTGATGAACGCGATGAGGTCGCCCGTCTGGATGGTGCCGTTGTCGATGTAGCTGCCGCCCACCCATACGATGAGCACCGACACGCCGTTCATGATGAGCATCATCAGGGGCATCATGAACGTCATGACGCGGTTCGTGAACAGCTGCGTCTTCATGAGCTTGGTGGAAGCCTCGTCGAAGCGCTTCTCCTCGTAGGGCTGGCGGTCGAACGCGCGGATGACGGGCAGGCCCGTGAGGATCTCGCGCGACACGAGGTTCACGCGGTCGATGAGGGTCTGCATGATCTGGAACTTGGGCAGCGCCACGCGCATCAGCACCATGATGAGCACGAAGATGACCGCCACGGCCAAGATGATGATCCAGCTCATGGCGAGGTTCGTGCGCGAAACCATGATGATGCCGCCGATGGCGAGGATGGGCGCGTACAGCACCATGCGCAGCAGCATGACGGTGACCATCTGCACCAGCTGGATGTCGTTCGTGCCGCGCGTGATGAGCGAGGCGGCCGAGAAACTTTGCACCTCGGCGTCCGAGAACGACACCACGCGGCGGAACAGCTTCGAGCGCAGCGTGGCGCCCACCTTCGCGGCCGTGCGCGAGGCGATGAAGCCCACGAGCACGGCGGCGACCATGCCGAGGGCGGCAAGCCCCAACATCAAAAGGCCGATGCGCACGAGGTAGCCCATCTGCATGTCGGACAGATTGTAGCCGAGCGACTCGTACTCAGCCTTGGCGGCGGCGATGGCCTGCTGGTCGACGATGGAGTCGCCCATGTCCCCCATATGCTGCTTGGCCTCGTCCAGCATATCGAGGATCTTCTGCTTGTCGATAGCGCCGGCCTCGTAGGCCTGCATCACCTGGTCGAGGTCGAGGTCGGGGATCTGGCTGGAATAATGGATGGCAACCAGCGGCAGGGCCACCATGCGGTCGAGCTCCTCCTGCTCCTTCTTGCCCTGGTCGTTGAGCTTGTACGTGCCGTCGTCCGTCTCGGTGTAAGCGTCGCGGAACGTCTGCTCGTCGTCGACCGGAAGCATCATGGCGATCTCGTCATGGGTCTTGGCCGTCATCTCGTCGGTGGCCGCATGCTCCACGCCGGACTGCTGGATGCCCACATCGACGATATCGGACGTGTAGTGCGGCAGCGCCAGGTCGGTGAACGCCTGCACGACGAGCAGGCACACGATGAGCAGCACGGCCACCTTGCAGTTCTTCAGATAGCGAATTATGCGCACGGCGCCTCATCTCCTTCCGCGCGGCTCTTGCACGTCGCCTCAGGATCCAGCTCGTGGAACTCGACCACTTTGCGCAGGATGCGAACGAGATGCCGCATGTCCTCGATACCCACGTGCTCCATGACCGCGTCCATGTGCTCGTCGCGCAAACGTCTGCCCTCGGCGGCGAAGCGCTCGCCCTCTTCGGTGAGGCTTACCGACACGGCGCGGTAATCGCCGCTTGCGCGGTGCCGCTCGATGAGGCCCTTCTCCTCGAGGGTCTTGAACGTCTGGGACAACGCGCTCGGCGTCGTGTGCGTCAGCTCCGCGACGCGACCCGGCCTGACGTCCTCGCACGTATGCTGAAGAGCGCTGACCGTCATCATCGTGCGCGCCTCGGACGGCGTTACGCCCTCGGGCGTTGGCGGCGTGAACCGCTCGCGCCGTGAGCGCTGCATAAGCTCGTACAGCTCGCGTTTCGTCTCATTGAACGAATCCGTCATCTCATCTTCCTTGCCTTCGATTCCTGTCGTATACAATTTAGTCGCTAAACTTTATCACTACTGTGAAATTTCACACCAAAATGTTTCCCTCATCACAGAACCTGCATGCGAACCCGGCGCACGCTTTCCCGAACTTTTTCAAATTGGGGTATTGCGCGAATCGGCGACACCCGGTAATATATTCCGCGCTGCAAAGCACGGGGTGTTAGCTCAGTTGGTTAGAGCGCCGGCCTGTCACGTCGGAGGTCGCGAGTTCGAGTCTCGTACATCCCGCCATCTGAATGCTAAGAACCCGCTTCGGCGGGTTCTTTTCGTATCGGGGAAATTCGTCATAATAATGATTGCACAGCGAAGGTTCTTCCGGTAGAATAACTTTCGCTGCAAAGCACGGGGTGTTAGCTCAGTTGGTTAGAGCGCCGGCCTGTCACGTCGGAGGTCGCGAGTTCGAGTCTCGTACATCCCGCCATCTGAATGCAGAAAGCCCGCCGATCGGCGGGCTTTTTTCTTGCTCGAAGCGGGCGCGGAAGATGCGGCCCCTCCCCGTCAGCGGGCGGCGCGCTGTTCGGTGCGCATGACCGACAGCACGCGCAACGGCGCGGCGCCTTCGGGGGCTACGGCATCGGCAGCTTCGCAGCACGCGCGCAGCAACACGTCGGGACGTAGCGAGCCCGTCGGCTTCGATTCCAGCGAGAACGTGACCACGGCGCCGGACAGCTCCAGCTCCCCCACGAGGAAATCGGCCGTGCACAGCACCTTCTCCTTCTTCTTGCGCACCACCGTAACTTCGTCTGGCACCGAAAAGGTTGTGGGAGGGTGCGACAGCAGCGCGCGGTAGACGGCGATAGGGTACGCCGCCGATGCGGCCGGCGCGTGCGGCTCGATGTAGTCGCACGCCTTCACCATCAGGTCGGGCACGCTTGCGCGCTGCAGCGCCTCGAGCGCCTCGTCGACAGGCACGTAGCGCGTCATCTGCAGGTCTGCCAGCTCGTGCGTGCCGCCCACACCCACGGGCAACGCCGCGCCGAACGCGATCTTCATATGGGGCGAGAAGCCCTGGCTCACTGCGAACGGCAGGCCTGCGCGGCGCACCGCGCGCTCGAGGGCGCGCGCCACTTCGAGATGAGACAGCATCGCCAGGCGTCCCTGCTTGCAGAACGTCATGCGCAGACGGAACAGGTTCGGATCAGGCATGGGTCGCCTCCTTTCCGGCGCCTTCGCGCCGCGCGGGATCCTTCGTCTCGCTTCGCTCTCCCAGGATGACGGAGGAGGCGTCGGCTTCGCCGCTTCGTCCATGACGGCACGAGGGCTCGACCGCGTTCGAGCCGGACGCCACGCGGGGCTGGGCCAGCTCGTTGTCCACCCCGAGCGTCGGGCACGCGCCGCAGGCCGAGCAGTTCTCGAACGTGCAGTCGGGCGTCGTGCGGCCCTCGTCGGCCAAGCGGCGCTCGCGCGCCAGCCACCGCGTCGACACGCCGGTGGAGATATGCTCCCACGGCATGACGCGGGTCGTGGGATACGCCGTCTGCGCGATGGCGGCCGGGTCGATGCCCACCTCGTCCGCCGCCTCGCGCCAAGCGGCCTCTGCGAAGCACTCGGTCCACGCGTCGAAGCGCGCGCCTCGGCGCCAGGCGGTCTCCACCCACGCGGCGGCCTCGCGCCCCGCGCGGCTCATCACGGCCTCCACGAAGCTGGTGGCCGGATCATGCCAGTGCACGTCCACGGCGCGGTACTTCACCGAGTTGCGCAGCAGCTGCACGCGCCGCAGCGCCTCCTCGGGCGGGATCTGCCCGTCCCACTGGAACGGCGTCTGCGCCTTCGGCACGAACAGCGCGCACGACACGCTCATGCGCAAGGATCCGCGCTGCTCGGGAGGCGTGGCGGCCTTCATGCGGTCGTAGGCTCGCTGCGCGAGGCTCGCGATGCCCTTGATGTCGTCGTCGGTCTCGGTGGGAAGGCCTATCATGAAGTACAGCTTGCAGCGGCGCCACCCCGCCTTGAACGCGGCGTCCAACGCGCCGAACAGGTCGTCTTCGGTGACGTTCTTGTTGATGACGTCGCGCAGGCGCTGCGTGCCCGCCTCGGGCGCGAACGTGAGGCCGCCCTTCTTCTGGCCGGCCACCAGCTCGGCCATATCCACGCCGAACGAGTCGAGGCGCTGCGAAGGCACCGAGATGCGCACGCCCTTCCCGTCGCAGGCGCGGTTGATGCGCGTGAGGATAGAGGCGATCTGCGAGTGGTCGGTGGACGACAGCGACGTGAGGCTGACCTCGTCGTAGCCCGTCTCGGCCAGGCCTTGCACCACCGATTCCACCACGTTGTCGGCCGAGCGCTCGCGCACGGGGCGGTACATCATGCCCGCCTGGCAGAAGCGGCAGCCGCGGGCGCACCCGCGCAGGATCTCGACGTTCAGCCGATCGTGCACCACCTCGGTGAACGGCACGATGCACGGCTCCCAGCCAGGGCTTTCCGCGAAGCCCTCGAACAGGCTCTTCTCGATGCGCAGAGGCAGGCCCTCTTCCAAAGGCTCGATCCACGAGCCCGCTTCCTGCGCCTCGTCCTCGGCGCGCCAGCGGTACAGCGACGGCACGTACCAGCCCGGCTCGTCGGCCAGCGCGCGCAGGATGTCGGCGCGCGCAGCGCCCTCGGCGCGCAGGCGGCGGACGACGGCCAGGCCGCGCGGCAACGCCTCCTCCCCTTCGCCGATGCTGAACGCGTCGAAGAACGGCGCGTAGGGCTCGGGGTTGTAGGCGCAGGGGCCGCCCCCCACCACGAGCGGGTCGCTTTCGGCGCGCTCGTCTGCATGCAGCGGGATGCCTGCCAAATCGAGCGTCTCAAGCACGTTCGTAGCCGCCAGCTCGTGCGGCAATGTGATGCCCACGGCGTCGAACTCGGCGAGCGGCGCGCAGCTCTCTATGCTGAACAGCGGGATGCCCTCGGCGCGCAGCGTGTCGCACATGGCGGGCGCAGGAAGAAACGCGCGCTCGGCGGCCATCCCGTCGACGGCGTTCACCACGTTCACGAGGATGCGCAGCGCCTGGTTCGCCTGCCCCAGCTCGTAGGTATCGGGATACACCATGCAGAAGCGGAAGTCCGCTTCGGGCTTGTACACGCAGCCGAACTCGTGGTTGAGGTAGCGCGCGGGGCGCTCCGCAGCGGCGAGCAGCGGCTCCAGACGCGGCCAGAGATCCGTCATCGAACTCGTTTCCCTTCTTCGGTTTGCTTTAGCGGGAGAATCAGCGGACTTTGCCGGAAGCGAAGCGCGTGAAGGCGGCATCGCGCACCCCGCCGGCCGCCTGTGCCGCGCGCCCGGCGCGGTCGCGCACGGCGTCCATGGCCTTCGCCCCGGTCGCCTGCGCCTTCTGCGCAGCGCGCTTCGCGGCGGCCTGCACCACCTTGTCGCGCGCCGCGGCCACGGCGTCGGTGAGCTTGCCCAGCGTGGCTCCGTCCTCGTAGTACTCGATGGCCGCGCGCCCCATGGCGACGGTGCCCGTGTAGCCGATGGCGGCTTTCACGGCCCAGCCGAGCGCGGGTACGAACGCCACCAGCTGGCGCGCCACCGCGCGGCAGGCGAACGCGCCGCCCACGAGGGCCGCAAGCTCCTTCACGCGCTCCATGTTGAGCTCTTCTCCGTACGCGGCGGCAATCATGAGCAGCATCTTCGCTTGGTTGAGCGTCATGACCGGCATGTCGGCGCCCGGAATGATGACCAGCAGACCCACGCCCGCGTTCTGCAGCGCCGTGGAGTTCACGGCTTCCAGCGACAGGGGCTTGCGCACGAACGGGAACGCCAGCGCGAACGCGAGGCGCTTGTCGTTGCACGCGGCGATCACCCAGCCGCCCATGCGCTCGCTGAGCGAGCCGACGGCGGCGGCGTCGAGAGCGTACGGCTCGTTCGGCGAACCGGCGCCCAGAGCCTGCACGGCCTCGGCGCCGCCCGCAGCGGCATCGGGCGCCGGCAGCACAGCCGGCTCGGCCTTGGGGGGCTTGGGGAAGACGAGGTCGCCCTGCGGGATGGGCGCGCCCTGCGCCTTCGCGATGTCGGCCACGAGGGCGGGCAGCGTGGTGACCACCATCACGGGGACGCCCGCCGCGCGAACTTGCGCCGCGTACTCCCCCACCTGCTCGTTCAAACCCGCCACGATGACGGCCATGTCGTCGCCCGAGAACGGCGTGAACGGGCGGCCGTCGAGGTACATGAGCGACACGCGGGCGTGCGGCGACGCGCTGGCGAACGCTTGGCGCACGTGCGCCTGCACGTCGCCCGGCGCGCTGTCGTCGAGGTAGACGCTCACCGACAGCGTCGTGCGACGCGCCTCGTCGATGTTGGTGGCTTCGTCGATAACCGCTTTGATGTCAACGGGTAGCTGCATAACCGCCCCTTTTCCTAGCGTTGCTTCTGGATGTTGTGAGTCCATACCGAGCCGATCATGCCGAGCATGATGAAGTTCATCACCATGCCCGTCGCTCCGTAGCTCACGAACGGCAGGGGGATGCCCGTGATGGGCATGAGCCCGCAATCCATGCCGATGTTTTCAAGAATCTGGAACAACCACATGCCGACGACGCACATGACGATGGTCATGCCGAACAGATCGCTCGAAGCGCCGGCAATGCGAAAGCTTATCAAAACCAGGCCGGCATACAAGGCCAGCAGCGCCATTACACCTAAAAACCCCAGTTCCTCGGCCAGCACGCAGAAGATGAAGTCAGTGGGAGCCTCGGGCAGGATGCCCAGCGTATGCTGCGTTCCCTGGAACAGGCCTTTGCCGAACAGGCCGCCCGACCCGATGGCGATCTGAGCCTGCTTGAGGTTGTAGCTCTCGCCCGTGGGGTCGATGTCGGGATCGAGGAACACGAGCAGGCGGTTGCGCTGATATTGCTTGAGCAGCTTGTACTCGCCGGTGGAGTTGTAGATGATCTGGTCCACGACGAACACGGCGATGACGGCCGCAACGAAGGCCGCGAGGGTGATCAGCAGGTACTTCGGACGCGCACCGCCTACCACGAGGGCGACCGCGCCGATGCATAGGTACACCAGGCCCGTGCCCAGGTCGGGCTGCGTCATGATGCAGGCGAACGGCACCAGCATGAGGCCGAGCGCCTTGACGTACTCGCGCGGGTCGTCCAGCCTGCCGCCGTAGCGCGCCATGATGCTGGCGTCCAGCAGGATGACCGTGATCTTGGCGAACTCGCCCGGCTGGACCTGTATGCCCAGCTTGAGCCACGACTGCGCGCCCATGCCCGCGTCGGTTCCCAGCCCCGGTATGTGGGGCGAGAGGATGAGCGCCACGTTGACGATGAGGAACAGCATGGTGAAGTCCGACAGGCGGCGGTAGTCGAACCTCCAGACCAGCACCATGAACACGATTCCCAACGCGACGCCCGCCAGCTGGTTCGTGAACGAGTAGTCGCGGTCGTTGGCCACGGCCGACATCACGACGACGAGCCCGTACGACACCAGCAGCGCCACCACGAGGATGAACGGGATGTTGAGCCACGGGAAGCGTCGCGCGCGCGTGGCCTGCGCCACGATCTTGTCGGGCGCTTTCACTGAATCGATCTGCGGTAGCTGCGGCATAACGCCTCCTTTCCTCGCCTCGTCTAGTCGGTACGGCCGCCGGACGTCGCGGCGCCCGCGCCTTCGAGGACCTTGCCGGTGGCTCCGGCGATCACGCCCATGCCGGCGCCCGGATCCTCCGCGGACTCGCTGGCAAGCGCAGCCGCCAGAACCTTCGCGCCCAGCGGGGCCGCCACGGCCGAACCGCCGCCGCCGTGCTCGACCACGCAGGCCACCACGTACTGCGGATCGTCCACCGGCGCGTAGCAGGCGAACCATGCGGTGTCGGCCATGTTGGTGTACTCGGCGGTACCCGTCTTGCACGCCACCGTAGCGGGATCGATGCCCTGCTCGTTGAGCAGCTTCGACACGTCGGCGTTGTCGGTCGCCACGCCGTTGAGGGCGTCGCGCATGAACGCGAGGTCGGCTTCGGGAACGTCCAGCTCCCCCGCGGTCTCCACCTTGACCGAGGCGGCCACGTCGCCGCTGGCGTTGCGAACCTCCTTGAGCAAGTGGGGCTTCAGCAGCTTGCCGGTGGCGACGGCGCCGTAGGCGACGGCCACCTGCAAGGGCGTGACGAGAACGTAACCCTGGCCGATGATCATGTTCGTCATGTCGCCGCCCTTCCACACCGCCTCTTCGGGCGTGTTGCGGAAATGCTCCAGTTTCCATTCCGGCGTGGGAATGACGCCCACCGATTCGCCACCGAGATCGATGCCGGTGTAGCGGTCGAAGTGGAACTTCGCGAGGTAGTCCTGAAGGGCGGTCTGGCTGACCTGACCGTCCCGAGCCGCCTCGAAGAAGTCATGGGCGATCTGGTAGAACACGACGTCGCACGACTGCACGATGCCGCCGCGGAGATCGAGCGTGCCGTGGCCCGAGTGCTTCCAGCACATCTGCTCCTGGCCCGTGCCCCAGCCGTCCCACGAGCCGTTGCACGTCCACGTGCGCTTCATGTCGGCGAAGCCGTTGGCCAGCGCCGCGAGGCCCGTGAACGTCTTGTACGTCGAGGCGGCGGGATACGTGCCCGAGATCGCACGGTTGAGCAGGGGCTTCTGAGCTTCCTTGGAATTGTACACGTCGTACACGTCGCTCGACACGGCGCCGATGAATTCGACCGGGTCGAACAGAGGGTAGTTCGCCATGGCCACGATGCCTCCGTCGCGAAGGTCCATGACCACCACCGAGCCCGCCACGCCGCTGCCCGTGCCGATAGTCCCGTTCTCAGGGGCGATGAGCGCGGCCAGCTCGCGGTCGGCCACGTACTGAACCGGCCCCTTGATGGCGAGGTGCACGTCCGAGCCCTTGGTTGGCTGCGTCTCGCTCACCACGCGCACCACGTTGCCGTCGGCATTGGCGACCACCTTGCGCTTGCCGTGTTCGCCCGCCAGCAGATGATCGTACTGCAGCTCGATGCCCGACGCGCCCATGTCGTCGCCCAGCTCCACCTCGCGGCCTTCGCCGACGGTTTTCAGACCCTCTTCGGTGACGGGGCCCGTGTACCCTACCACGTGGGCGGCGAGCGCGCCGTAGGGGTAGTCGCGCACGTATCGCTCCTCGATCTTGACCTTAGGGAACGCGTCGGAGTGCTCGGTGATGAAGGCGACGTCGCGAAGCCGCACGTCGCTTGCCACGACGCGCTGGCTCTGCGCGCCGGCCGTCGCATCCTGGATGCGCTGGCGCACCACGTTGTACGGCACGCCGAGCACCGCGGACAGGCGCTGCACCACGTCGCGGTCGTTGGCCACCTCCGCATCGGCCACCACGGTCAGCGACACGCGGTTCTTCACGAGCGGAACGCCGTTGACGTCGCAGATGTAGCCGCGCGGCGCGGGCGTGGAGACGGTGGCGTACTGGTTGTCGTCCGCTTTGCTGCGATACGCCTCGGACGACAGCACCTGCATAGTCCACAGCTTCGCCGTCAGCGTGCCGAAGATGCCCGCCGCCAGCACGCCCATGGCGACGAACCGCGACTTGAGGTTGTCGGCCGGGTTGGACGCCGGACGCTGCGCCGAGCCCGGGTGCGCCTGCATGGATCCGTTGACGCGACCGCCCGCGTTTCCGAGGCTCGATTTCACGCCCACCGAGCTGATTGAGCGAACGTCCTTCTTCACGCTCACGTTCGACGACTTCGCGTTGTTGCGCACGACGAACACGACGGATACCACGATGACGGCCACGACCAGCGTGGCGACGGCGGCGATGATGGCGGCGATCACGGCAAACGCCCCCTATCGCAGCCGGGGCGTGCGCGGTCCGCGGTCCTGAGCGCCGCTGGCAAGCAGACGAGCGATGATCGGATACAGCACGAAACCCACGACGCAGTCGTACAGCGTGCACGGCAGCGCACGGTACAGGAACGCGTCAACGGGGCTTGCCGACAGGCCCAGCCCGATGAGCAGCGCGCCGTACAGCATCTCGGCGGCGAACGTCGCGACGACGAAAATGGTCACCGGCATGAACAGCGTGTCGTTGTCGAGCACCGAGAACGCGCGCGATGCGATGAACGACACGATAACGAACAAGAACGCGTAGCCGCCGACGGGGCCCGAGCCCAAAAGGTCGCAGACGAGCCCCAGCGCAAACGGCAGCACGGAGCC
The DNA here is from genome assembly GCF_009875595.1 of Eggerthella sp. BIOML-A1. NCBI lineage: Bacteria > Bacillati > Actinomycetota > Coriobacteriia > Eggerthellales > Eggerthellaceae > Eggerthella > Eggerthella sp. BIOML-A1. The sequence continues at coordinate 310,403 of NZ_WWRZ01000004.1, forward strand.
GGCGTCGAGCGGGCGCGCGATAGCGACTACCAGCACGTAGGCCAGAAGGAAGTTCGGCTGCGCCGAGAACAGCGCGATGTTGGGGGCTACGACGATTTGCAGCAGCAAGGCGACGACCGCGCCTACGGCGATGACGACGCCTTCGCGTCCCAGGTTCACGATGCATCGCCTCCTTCGTTACCGTCGGCCTCGCCTACGGCGCCCACGCCGAACACCACAAGCACTTCTTCGAGGGCGCCCGTCGTGTCGTTCGGCGATACGATCACGCGCCTCGTGGACTCGCCCTGGCGGGTATCCACCTTCACGACGGTGCCGATGATGAGGCCGGGCGCGTAGCTGCCGCCCAGACCCGACGTGACCACCACGTCGCCAGGATTGACCACCGCGTCGGCATCGAGGTTCTCCAAATACAGCAGGCCTTCGAGAGACCCGCGCACGACGCCCTCCGCACGGCTCGACTCCACGCGCGCCGCGGCGCCGGAATCGGGGTCGGTGAGCAGGCGCACCTCGGCGGTATGCTCGCCCGCGCTGTACACCTGGCCGACAACGCCGGAAGTGCCCATGACCGTAAGGCCGGTCTCCACCCCGTCGGCCGTGCCCTTATCGATGGTGACCGCCTGGCTCCACGCCTGGTCGGGATTGCCGATGACGCGTGCTCCCACACCGTCGATCTTGTAGAGGTCCTTGAGATCGAGCAGTTTCTGGAGACGTTGAGCCTCCTGCTTGTACTCATCGGCCTGGCTCAGCAGCTCGCGCAGCTCGGCGTTGCTCTCGCGCAGACCCGAGAGCGTGCTCTCGTCGGCCGTGAGGTTGCCGAAACCCTCGGCGGCATCGTTCACGCCCGCGCTTGCAGCCGCGCCGACGAACTTCAAAGGCGCGACCGCGCCGGACACGCCGCTCTGGACCGCGTGCAGCGGGCCGTCCTGGCCTTCGCGCGAGTACAACGTGACCAGCGCAAGCGAGGCTACGAGAAATGCGACGAGCAGAACTCGGCGCAGAAACACCGAGCTTCTCTGTTGGAAATTAAGCGCCATCGATAAGCCGGCTCAACCCTATTTCGAGCGCATGAGCGTCTGCTTGAGCGCCGTAGGCGTCTCGAGCACCTTGAGGCAGCCCATAACCACGTTCGTGAGCGCCGTCTCGCTCGTCCACACGGGAATCTCCAGCTTGTCGGTGAGATAGCGGTCGAGACCGGACAAGAGGCCGCCGCCGCCCGTCAGCAGGATGCCGTTCTGAATGATGTCGGAGGCGAGATCGGGGTTCGTTTTCTTGAACGTCTCCTTGATATGCACGACCATCTCCTCACAAGGCTGCACGAGCGCGGAGCGCACGTCCTCGGATTGGATGGTGACCTCCTTCGGCTGCTCGGTGATCACATCCTGGCCCGAGATGATCATGTCGCGCTCGCGACCGTCCTCGAACGGCAGGATGGAGCCGATCTTGATCTTGATGATCTCGGCTGTTCGCTCACCGATCTTGATGCCCAGCAGGTCGCGCAGGTGCATGGCGATGGCCTCGTCCATGCGGTTGCCGGCCAGGCGCAGCGACGAGGAGGTGACGATGCCGCCGAGCGAGATGACGGCCACTTCCGTGGTGCCGCCGCCGATATCCACGACCATCGAGCCCGTCGGCTCGGTGACGGGCAGGTCGGCGCCCATGGCCGCGGCCATGGGCTCCTCGATGAGGTACGCCTGACGAGCGCCGGCCTGAACGGCAGCCTCGAACACCGCGCGCTTCTCCACCGAGGTTGCGCCGCACGGGATGCAGATGACGATGCGGGGCTTGGCCTGCCAGGGATACTTGCGCGGCGCCGCTTTGCTGATGAACGCCGAGATCATGGCCTCGGTCACGTCGTAGTCGGCCACTACGCCGTCGTGCAGGGGATGCTCGGCCGAGAACGCCTCGGGCGTATGGTTGATCATGTTCTTGGCTTCGTGGCCCACTGCGAGCACGCGATGGGTCGCCTTCTCGATGGCGACAACCGAGGGCTCGTTGACAACGATGCCCTCGCCCGGGATGGCGACCAGTGTATTTGCAGTTCCGAGGTCGATGGCCATATCCGTGGACATCTGGCCAGTCAGACCCGAGAACATGTCTAAAAAGGACATACAGGAAACCCCTTGAATCTCGATTCCAGGTGAAACCGAATTCTAGCACAGGCGTTGACGCGATGATGAAAATCCACGAGGGGCACACCCGCGCCTCCGCCTCTCCGCCCCTCTGTCTCGCCCTCGTCTCAGACCAAAAAAAGGCTGGAACCCGTAACGGATCCCAGCCTTTCCATCATAAGGGAACGAGACGTTAACACGTCCCTTTGTCTCAGTTTAGTGCACGCTGCAGCTGAGGCAGGGATCGTAGGCTCGCACGAGCTTCTCGATCTCGAGGCGCACGACGTCTTCCGCAGCCCCGTCGGCCACCAGCTTCTCGGCCAAAAGGCGCATGTCGGCTTCCAGGTTCGCCACGTTCTGCGCCGTAGGCGTGAGAATGGACGCATGCGTCACGCGTCCCTCGGCATCCAGCGTGAGGTCGTGGAACAGCGCGCCGCGCGGAGCCTCGGTGAAGCCCACGGCGCGCCCCGCCTTCACCTCGAAGGGCACGGGCAGGCTGGAGCTGGCGATGGCGCCCGGCTCGGCAAGCTTGCGGCACAGGTCGGCGCAGCGGTCGAGCGCATCCACGATCTCCACGGCCTGGGCCACGTTGTTCATGAACGGGTTCGCCTCAGGCGGGCGCAAGCCCGCCTTCGCGGCGGCCACCTTCGCGTTCTGCCCCAGGTTCTGCCACGATGCGTTGACGCGGGCCAGCGCGCCGGTGAAGTACGGGCTCTGCGTCTCGCGCACGCGCGCCAACAGAGCCGCCGAATGCGGCACCGCATGCTCCTCGATATGCTCCTGCACCTCGTTCGCATCGAAGACGATGCCCGCGTTCAGGAAAAACGCCTGGTCGGAGCATTCCACCGGGTAATAGTCGTCCTCCACCATGGCCAGCATGTCGCCGGCCGTAGCGATGTCGGGCACCTCGAAGCCGCGGAACAGATCCACCGCCTCAAGGGCGAAGTCCATCGCCGCATCCATCTTGTCTGCCAGCTCCAGATACTCGGCCGGCTCTATCTCGTGCGTGAAGCCCCCCACCACGGCGGTGATGGGATGAATGCTGCGACCTCCCACCTTCGTGCACAGCTCGTTGCCCAGCGCTTTGAGGCCCAGCGCCTGCTCGAACAGCTCGGGATCGGTCTGAGCCAGCGGGAACACGCTGGGCATGCCGAGGAAGTCAGGTGCGGCGAACACGAACAGATGCGACGCATGGTTCTGTAAATAGGAGCCGTACACCAGAAGCTCGCGCAGGGCGCGCGTGCGGTCGGTCACCTCCACGCCGAACACGCGCTCGATGGCCTTGAGGTCGGTCACCACGTGGCTCGACGAGCAGATGCCGCAGATGCGCGAAGAGATGTAGGGGATCTCCTCGAAGCGGCGGCCGCGCACCATGCTCTCGAACAGGCGGGCCGGCTCGACGACGTTCATCTCGACGGTTTTCACTTCCCCGTCCTCGATGACCACGTGCACGTTGCCGTGGCCCTCGACGCGGGCGATATGATCGACGTGAATCGCTGTTTTCGTCATAGAATGCGTCCTCACTCGCTGCCCGCAAGGGCGGGGTTCGTCTGGTTGAACATCTCGAGCGCCTGGTCGAAGTCGGCGACCGACACGCCGTAGCGCGCCACCGCCTCGCGCGCCGACGCCAGGTTCGCGTCGGGCGACAGCCCCCTGCACCCGTTGCACGGACGGCCCAGGTTAACGCACTTCGCGCCGCACCCGGCCGTGGTCACGAGCCCCAGGCACAGCTGCCCCTTTCCGAAGAAGCAGCTCGTCTCGTTGCGCTTGCAGTCGCCGCACATCGTGCGCGAGGGATACGTCTTGTTCGAGCCGTACAGCGCGCGCTGCAGCACGTCGATGAAGTCGTAGCTGTCGATGGGGCACGCACGCACCTCGAAGTCCACGTCGATGACGGCGCCCACCGCGCGCGGCGCCACCATGTCGCCGCAGGCCGACGGCACCCGATCGTACACCTGCCCAGGACGCTCGAGGAACCCCTCTGCGGCCATGCCGGGAATGCCGGCCGTCGTGGCGCACGCGCCCACGGCGATGATCGCGCCCGCCTTCTCGCGCAGGCTGCGCACCGTCGCTTCGGATTCCTCGGTGGTGACGGCGCCCTCGATGATGGCCACGTCGAAGTCCTCGGGCATGGGATCGCTCGAGGCCAGCTGCCAATAGCGCAGATCGATCTGACCGAGCACGTCCAGCAGGTGCGCCTCGGCGTTCGTGATCTGCAGTTGGCAGCCGAAGCAGCTGGCCAGGCCCACGACCACCACGCGCGGCGCGGACGGCTTCTCCTGGCAGGCTATGCAGTTTCCGTTCATGTCGCGCTTCTCCATCCTACATCGACCCCTGGATGTTCTTGGCTTCCCAATAGTTGAACACGGGCCCGTCGATGCACACGTACTGATGCCCGATCTGGCAGTGGCCGCACTTGCCCATGCCGCACTTCATATGGCGCTCGAAGCTCACGTAGATATGGTCGTAGCTGATGCCCTTCTTCCGCATCTCGTCGATGGCGAACCTATACATCACCGGCGGCCCGCACAGGGCGCCGAACGTGTTGGCGGCATCGATCTCCAAATGCTCGAAAGGCTTTGTGACCAGGCCGACCTCGCCGTCCCACGTGTCGTCGGGATGATCCACCGTCAGGTACAGGTCGAAGTCCTTGCGATGGCGCCACATCTCGAACTGCTGGCGGAACATCACCTCGGAGGGGTTCTTCGAACCGTAGATGATGGTGACCTTGCCGAACTCGGAACGCTCGTCGTGGATGTTGTTGATGAGCGAGCGCAGAGGAGCGATGCCGAGGCCGCCCGCCACCAGCAGGATGTCGTGCCCCTTCATGTCCTCGAACGGGAAGCCTCGGCCGAACGGGCCGCGCAGGCCCACGATGTCGCCGCACTGCATCTTGTGCAGCACCTCGGTGAAGTGGCCGGTGCGACGCACGCACAGCTCGATGAAGCCGCGCTTGGACGGCGAGCTGGATATGGAGATAGGCGCCTCGCCCACCCCGAAGATGGACACCTCGACGAACTGGCCCGGCTCGTGCGAGAACGCATCGCGGATGCGCTCGTCGATAAGGCGGAACTCGAACAGCTTCTCCGTCTCGGTGAGGTCGATGATGGACGTGATCCGCGCCGGCCAAGGCCGATACGGGTTCGCCGCCATCATCTGCTCGCCCGACAGGGGAGCCGCCTCGTCGAAGAACGGTTTGACCTGGACGGTGGACACCGCGCAGCTACTGGGCATCTTGCATCCCCTTCCTCTCGAAGAACTCGAGCACCTCGATGGGGTTGATGTTCGCCTTGCACGCCTTCACGCAGCGACCGCACCCCACGCACAGCATGCGGTCATGGTTCGCGAGGAACCCGTTGAGCTTGTGGTACATGCGATGCCGCACGCGGTTGCGCCCGTCGCCGCGGAAGTTGTGGCCGCCGGCCACCTGCGCGAACTGCGGCGCAGTGCACGCGTCCCACACGCGCTCGCGCCGACCCGCCTCGCCGGAGGGATCGAACGTGTCCTGGATGTCGAAGCAGAAGCACGTGGGGCACACCGCCGAGCACGCCGTGCACGACAGGCAGCGTCCGCCCAGCTCCTCCCAGAACGGGTCCTTATGGAACGCGTCCATGAGCATGGCCACGTCCTGGATGTCGGGAATAGCGTCGTTGAACGCCTCCTGGCGCCGACGCGTGGCGTGGCGGAACTCGATACGGTCCTCGTCGGTGGCCACGCGCGGGTTGCACGCCGCCTCGAGGATGTTCGCCGCCTCGACGCTGGATATGCTGACCAGGTACTTTCCGCCGATATCCTGCAAAAACAGGTCGTAGCCGAAACGCGCCTCGTCGGAGCCCCACAAATGGCAGAAGCACGTCTCGGAGGGCATGCAGCTGATCCCCACGATGAGCGTGGCGTTGCGCCGGGCGACGTAGTAGGGGTCGGGATAGCGGCCGTCCTTGAACACGAGGTCGAGCCGGTTCACCGCGTTGATGTCGCAGGCATGCGCGCCGAAGATGACGCGCGGCGTGATCTCGGCGGCGAAGTCGGTCACGCTGTTCGTGCGCGCGTCGAAGGACATGAGCGTCTCCTCGGGCGGCAGGAAGTACTTCTTCGGCGAAGCCATGGTGGTAGGATAGGCAAGCTCGATGTCGTCGGGCGATTCGATGGTCTCGAAGGCGTAGCCCTGGTCGCGCTTGACCGGAGCCACCACTTCGTAGGTTTCCATGAACGCCGACACGAGCGAGGGAAGTTCAGCAGCGTCGATGACTCGATAGAGCATGCTCACGTCCTTTTCTCGTCTGGTATCCCGCGCAACCTTCGGTGCGCGAAGCTCCGAAAAACAAAAAGCGCGCCGTCGCTCGAGCGAAAGGCTCGTACGCGGCGGCGCGCTCGGAACGTGCTTTACGCGAAGAAGATGCCGATCTCGCGCTCGGCGGATTCCGGGGAATCGGAGCCATGGATGACATTCTCGTCCATGATGAGGCCGAAATCGCCGCGAATCGTGCCGGGGGCAGCTTCTGCCGGATTAGTGGCGCCCATAAGGGAGCGGCACTTGGCCACCGCGCCGTCGCCGGACACGACCATCTTCACGACCGGGCCGCTGGTGATGTAGGAAATGAGGCCGTCGTAGAACGGCTTGCCCTCATGCTCGGCGTAGTTGGCCTTCGCCTGCTCGTCGGTCACCATGCCCAGCTCCATGCGCTCGATCTTGAGGCCCGCGCGCTCGAAGCGGTTGACGATCTCGCCGATGTGGCCGTTGCGCACGCCGTCGGGCTTGATCATCGTGTAGGTCTTCTGCTGTGCCATGTTGTAGTGCCCTTTCTCTCTCTTTATACGAGGGTGTCATCCTGAGCGGAGGCGGCGAAGCCGCCGCAGTCGAAGGATCCCCTATGGCGCCGACCGACGGCTTCCGGCTTGCGCCGCACGGGATCCTTCGACTTCGCTTCCTTCGGTCGCTCCGCTCAGGATGACAAAAACGGCGTATGCCGCTTTTGTCAGTTCTGGCTCGGGAAGTACAGCTCCACGTTCGACACCTTCCACCCGATCATGTTGCGCACGAGGGATACCTTGTACTGCACGTCGCCGCCTTCGGGCGTCTTAGCCGTCACGTACACGGTGGAATCGCTCATGGACTTGTCCATGCCGTCGATCGCAGGGCTGCCCACCGTCGAGAGGAGCTCGGTCATGGACGCGGCGTTCTCCTCGGTCACCTCGCTGGCGAAGGCCGCTTTCGGATCCGAGAACAGCTGCTCGACCACCTGGTCCTGCGACGGATAGCCCCAGCCCTGCGTGTACAGGAACACGGCGGCGCCGAAAGCGACCAGCACGATCAGGATGATGGTGACGAGGATCTTGAGACCCACGTTGCGGCGCTTGCGATCCTGCTTGGCGAGACCCTTCGACCACTGCTCCAGCTCTTCGTCGCTGGCGTTGAAGAAATGATCCTCCGCGCCCGGGGCGCCGTAGGGGTTCGTCTCGGCCTGGGCGTACGGATCGGCGTAGTAGTACGGTTCCTGGCCGCCCGCCGCGTACGGATCCTGATCCACGTACACGGCCGTGCCGTCGGCGGCCACGTCGAGCCCCGACATGTCGGCAACGGGCGCCACCGGAGCCATCACCTGAGTGATCTCGGACGTGCCCTGGGCGACCGCGGCGATTGCGCGCTGGTAGTCGACGCTGGCCGAGTCGCTGAGGAAGTACGTCTTGTCGGCGATGGACTCGTCGAAGGCGTTCACGGCCTTCTGCATCTGGCCGCTGGCCACGTAGGCCTGGCCGAGGTTCGCGTACAGCTTGTTGCGCGTGTCGGGCTGCATGTCGAACTGCAGCGCGCTTTCATAGGAGGCCACGGCGTCGGCCGGACGGTCGAGCGCCATGAAGCACACGCCGAGGTTGAGCAGCGCCTTCGTGGGATCGGGGTTGGCCTCGTCGAGCGCGGCCTCGCGAAACGCCACGCCGGCCTCGGCCGACTTGCCCAGCTTCAACAGCGCGTTGCCCATGCCCGAGTAGGCCTTGTAGGACGCATCGTACTTGGCGTCGGACACGGCGATCTCGAAGTGCTTGACGGCGTCCTCGTAATCATGCAGCGAGGCGTAGGCCATGCCGAGGTTGTAGTTCACCGCGCCGCACGCGTCGTAGGCCGCATCGGCGGTCGCCTGCGTGTAGGCGTGGATGGCCTCGTTCGGGTTCTTGAGCTTGACCAGGCAGTTGCCGATCTGGTGGTACAGCAGCCCCACCTCGCCGGGTGCAAGCGAGCTGCCCGCATCCTGCAAGCACTGCGTGTAGGCAGCCAGGGCGCCTTGGAAGTCCTTGCGCGCGTACGCCGCCCGGGCTTGCTGGAATAAGTCGTTGTTCATCTGCTTCCTTCGTATCTTCGCGGAATCGCCTCGGCGTCTCGGATCGCTATTCGGCGGCGTTCTCGATCTCGACGCTCTCGATCACGTCGCCTACGCGCAGCTGGCCGATGACGTCCATGCCGTCGATCGTCTGGCCGAACACCGTGTAGCCCGAGTCCAGCATGGGCTGGGCGCCCAGGCACAGGTAGAACTGCGAGCCGGCGGAGTTGGGATCCTGGGAGCGCGCCATGGCCAGCGAGCCGTCGAGGTGCTTGTTGTTGGGGTTCGTGGAGAACTCCTCCTTGATGGAATAGCCCGGGCCGCCCGTGCCGAGGCCCGCGAACGGGTTGCCGGCCTTCTTGACGACCTCTTCGGGCGTGAGGTCGCGCGTGTTCGGGCAGCCGCCTTGGATCACGAAGCCGGGAACGTGGCGGTGGAACTTCAGGCCGTCGTAGAAGCCCTTGCGCGCCAGCTCGACGAAGTTGCCCACGTGGATGGGGGCGTCCTTGCCCGCCAGCTGCACGCGGACGGTGCCCTTCGACGTGGTGATGACGGCGACCTCGTCGCCGGTCGGCTGGTATTCCGGAGTGTACTGCGCCATGGGTCGGCTCCTTTTCGTTTGCTTGCTATCATGCGCCCACGCGAAACGGGGCGAAAGTATCGCATACAAGGTTGAAGTTTAGCAGGTCAAGTCCGCCAGACCGGAAAAATCGTAGAACATCCACGGCGAGCAGAAGCGCTGCGGAAACGGGGGCGGATCGGCACGGCAACCGCCGATGCGCGCGGAGATCGACAGGGCGCGCCTGCGCTAGCGCGCTGCCTCCGGATCGAGGTACACGCGCGAGCCCGTAGCGCCGCGCTGGCCCTGGTACTTGCCGGCGTAGGGGTTCTTCGCCGCCTCGTCCAGCTGGGCGAACACCAGCTGCCCCACGCGCCTGCCCGAGCGCAGCTCCAGCGCGCAGCGGTTCGCGTTGAACAGCTCCAGCGTGATCTCGCCTTCGAAGCCCGGATCCACCCAACCGGCGTTCTGCACGAACAGCCCCATGCGCCCCAGCGAGCTGCGCCCTTCCACGAAGGCGGTGAGGTCGGCGCCCAGGCGCACGTACTCCATGGTGGTTGCCAGCACGAACTGGCCCGGCAGCAGGATGTAGCGGTCGGTGCGGATCGTCTTGTAGGCGATCTCGTCCTCCAGCCCCACGATGCCGCTCGGCGTGTCCTCGACGATGCCGAACGTGTCGCCCAGGCGGATGTCCACGCTGGCGGGCTGGATCTGCTCCGGCTCGAGGGGCTCGATGGCAAGGCTTCCTTCGGCGAGGAGCTTCTCTATGGTCTTGTCAGACAGGATCATGGGCTTTCCTTTCGCGAGCGGTTCGTGCGTTCAGGGACGAGTCGGGGGCGACAGCGGGGCTAGAGGCGTTCGAAGACGCTGACCACCTCGACATGGTAGGTTTGCGGGAACATGTCGACGGGCTGGACGCTAGTCAGGCGATACCCTTGGCTCTCGAAGCGCGCGACATCGCGCGCCCAGGTGGCGGGGTTGCAGCTGACGTAGGCCACGCGTTCCGGCGCGGCGGCGGCGATGCTCTCCACCACGCCGTCGGCCAGGCCCGCGCGAGGCGGATCCACCACCAGCGCGTCGAGGCCGCCCAGCTCCGGAAGCTCGCGCGCCGCGTCGCCGCCGATCACCTCGAGATCCACGCGGTTCATGTCGGCGTTGCGGCGCAAGTCGCGCACCGACGAGCCCGCGGCCTCCACGGCCAACACCTCGGCGCCCGCCTGCGCGAGCGGCACCGAGAACGTGCCGCCGCCAGCGTACAGGTCGGCGATCAGCAGGTCGTCGAGCCCTTCGGGCCCGTCCTCGCCCATGCGTCCGCCCAAGCCCTCGATCACGCAGGCGATCAGCTTCTCGGCCTGCGCGGTGTTCACCTGGAAGAACGACGGCGCGCTGGCCAGGTAGCGGGCGTCGCCCAGCTGTTCCTCCCAGCATCCCTTGCCGTCGAGCGTCTCGACGCCCTTGATCTTGCGGGCCTTGCCGGGGTCGGCCATGACGCGCACGATGCTGGTGGCCTTGACGGCGCTCTTGACGGTTTTGGCGATGTGTCCGCGCGGGAAGGAGCCGGGACTCGTCCACAGGGCTACTTCCAGATCGCCCGTGTGCAGGCTGTGGCGCACGCCCACGCGGAAGATGCCGAGGTCGGCCGACCCTTGCGCGAAGCGCAGCGCGCCGCGCAGCGCCTTGGGCGCCTTGGCGATGGCGTCGTGAGCGAGGGGGCAGGCGCCCGGCGAGGCGATGTCGTGCGCGCCCTCGCGGTGGAACCCCAGTTGGAACGTGCCGCGCTCGTCCATGGCCGCGCCCAGCTCCAGCTTGTTGCGGTAGCCCCACTGGCGCTTGCTCGGCAGACAGGGGCGCACCAGCTCCTCGGCGCGCTCGCGGCCGAACTTCGCCGTGCGCTCGAGCGCCGCCGCCACGTTGGCGCGCTTGGCCTCCAGCTGCGCGTCATAGGACAGGTGCTGCCAGGGGCATCCTCCGCAGGCCGCGCCCGCCTCGCAGCGCGGGCGGACGCGCAGCTCGGAGGGCTTGACGAGCCGCGCGATGCGCGCGCGGGCGAACGTCGGCTTGTCCTCGACGATCTCCAGCGCGGCCACGTCGCCGGGCGCGCCGCCCTCCACGAACACGGCCTTGCCGCTCTCCAGGCGGCCGACCGCCTCGCTGCCGTAGCCCATGCGCTCAATCGTTATGGTTTCTTCCATGAATACGCCCAAATCTCGTTTTTGTTTTTCCGTTTCGTCCATGATAGCGTATAATCTCCTCCACCGTGCCCTTGTAGCTCAGGGGATAGAGCGTCTGCCTCCGGAGCAGAAAGCCGCAGGTTCGAATCCTGTCAAGGGCACCAGGTAAACGATACGAGGCCGGAATCCGTTCCCGGCCTCGTTTTTTATTGTCGGCGCATCGTCTGATTCGACGCTGAGACGGCGATGACGCCGAGATCGCCGCGCCATGGCGAAAACGGGGCGGTTTGGTAACCCCAAAACCTTTCCGCTTCCCAATTCGCCGGCGCGCCGAAGCGGAAGCCCGACATCAGCCCAGGTCGATTTTTTCGGCATCCCGTCGCGAGTTGCAACCGATTACCAAACCGCCTCGTTTTTACCCGGTCACGCCCTTTTCGCCGTCATCCCGCGCTAACACCAGCAGGGAGCACCCCGGCTAACGCCGCGCGGGTTCCTTCGGCTCCGCGCTGGCGCGCTGCGAGCAGGATGACAGGTGGAGGCTTCGCTCGTTCGGGGCAGCTTCGGCCGAGACGGCTACTCGATGTCCGAGAGGATCTCGCCGGGCGCATCGCCGGCGTCGAGGAAGATCTTGCGCGTCACGAAGTTCCACACCATGACGATGAACGTGGCGCCGATCTTCACGATGAGGTAGTGGATGCCCAGAAACTCCACGCCCGCCCACATGCAGCCGTTGTTGAGGCCCAGGCCGATAACCGACAGCACGACGAAGATGGCGAACTCGCGGCGGCGGCTCATGCCCTCCTTATGGGTGAACACGTAGCGCATCGACGCCGCGTAGTTGAACACGACCGAGGCCGTGAACGAAATGGTGGCGCTGACGAGGTAGTTCACGCCGAACGCCTCGGTGAGCAGAGCAAGTAAGCCGTAGTCGATGACGAAAGCGATGACGCCCACCACGCCGAACTTCATGATCTGAGCAACGAGCTTCTTCACCGCGCGCGTCCTTTCGCTCTACGCGCCCCCTCCCCGCGAGCGCCCTCTCAAAAACCTGTCCATTGTGGCATATACGAGATGGATATCAAGGGGTTTGCTCAGATGGCCATCCATTCCGCTCATGCGGCTGCGCTCCTCGTCCTCGACGAACGCGTTGGCCGTCATCGCGACGATGGGCACCGAACGCGCGTCGTCGCGGTCGAGCGAGCGAATGACGCGGGTCGCCTCGTAGCCGTCCATCTCGGGCATCTGGATGTCCATGAAGATCAGGTCGACGGAGCCCGGGTGCGAGCGCTCGAACGCGCGCACGGCCTCGGCGCCCGTGGACGCCGCCAGGACCTCGGCACCCGCCATGGCCAGCACCTCGGTGGCTATCTCGCGGTTGAGCTCGTTGTCTTCGGCGACGATGACGCGCCTGCCGGAGAAATCGTACGAAACTCCGTCGCCGTGCGTTCGGGACCGCGCGGCGAACGCATCGTCGCACGTGGCGGCCCCTTCGCCCGAGGCTCGTCCGAACGGCACGTCCACCGTGAAGGTCGACCCCTTCCCCACCTCGCTCGACAACGATATACGACCGCCCATCATCTCCGTGAACCGCTTCGTGATGGCAAGGCCCAGACCCGTGCCTCCGCGTCTGCATGAAGACTCGTCGCCCTGCTCGAAAGACGAGAATATCCGCTCGCGGTTCTCCGGCTTGATGCCGCAACCCGTATCGGTCACCGAGAAGCGCAGCCAGATCGCGTCGTCGTGCGCAGCATCCTCTTCCGGCGGCGCGGGAAGCTCCTCTATGCGCAGCGTGACGCTGCCGTCGCGAGGAGTGAACTTGAAAGCGTTGCCAACGAGATTGTAAACGATCTGGTTCAGCCGAAGCCCGTCGCCGACGAGCAGCGAGGGCAGCGCGCCCACTTCTTCCGTCTTGTAGCGAATCCCCTGTTCGAGAGCCTGCGTTCCGAACACGTCGTCGAGCGACCCTACGAACGTCCCGAAATCGAACGTCTCGCGCTTGATGTCGATCTTGCCGCTTTCGATCTTGCTCATGTCGAGGATGTCGTTGATGAGCGCCATGAGATGCTCGGACGTCACGTCGATCTTCTCGAGGCAGGCTCGCGCCTTCTCCTCGTCGTGCGCATTCTCGAGCGCGATGGCGGTCATGCCCATGATGCCGTTCATCGGCGTACGAATCTCGTGCGACATGCGCGAGAGGAACTCGCTTTTCGCCAAACTGGCGCGCCGCGCTTCCTCGGAAGCGCGCTCGGCGCGGTTCTTCTCGTCCGACAGCAGACGCGTGTTGCGCTTGACCAGCTGATAGTAGATCGAGAAGAAGATGGCTATGACCGCGATGATCATGGTCGCCATGAGAACGGCGTTCTGCATGAGCACCCAGCTGAGTCCCGCCACGTCCTCGTCCACCACGCCGTAGGGCATGGCGGTACACAGATACCAGTCTTGATTGCTCATCGGCCGAAAGTACAGGTACTCGTGATGGCCCCCGCACCAGAAGGGAAGCAGGAACGTCTCCCCGTTCTCCACGGCTTCTCGCACCTGGTCCATGCTGTACCCCTTGTCGAGGCGAGCGCTCGATTCCAACGCGTCGAACAGGTTCTCGCCGTTGCACAGCCCCTCGGCATCGCATCCTGCGATGCAAGTGCCGTCGAAGCCGATGACGCTCGACCGCGCGCTGCCATTGACCAGATCGAGGTTGAGCTTCCCGGAAACGGTGTCGACGCCGAACCCGGCGACGACGGCGGTGAACGTGACGCCTCCGCAGGTAACGGGCTCGAAGGAATCCACGAGCGCGATGGTTCCGTTGTATAGCATCACGTCGTGGCCGTGCGCGTCCCGATACGACAGCCCCAGCTCGCTGCGGGCGGCAAGCTCCTCATCCGAGGCGGCGTCCGAGCCCCACGACGTGTAGTAGAGCCCGTCGCTGCCACGCAGCGCAAGGTAGGCGTACTCGTCATCGTCCGCCTCCATGCAGGCGAGGAAATCCCTCACCTCGTCGAGATTCTCCGGGTCGTACAGCTCAAGCGAGCTGCCCACGGTTTCCAGCTGGCAGAACTTGCCGTCGATGCCGGTGTTGAAATGGGAGATGACCTGGTTGCTGAGCTCTTGCAAGTACACTTCGCTCATGGTTTCCACCGCGGCCGCCGTCGCCTGACGCGACGAGACGATCGTGTACGCGAGCGCGATCAGAAGCGCAAGGACGAGCGCGACCACGATGATGGCGATGCGCCGCCGCTCGCGCGAGCGGGTAATCAGTTCCATAGGGAGGACGCCCCTCTTCCAGTCGTAGCGGGCGTTCTTCATTGTAGCAGGAGGCGCCGGGCACAATATTACCGGTCGAAAACGGCTTCCTTACCGGGTTTCATCTGGAAAACAACGGAGCCGTCTGGCGCAAGCCCGACGTTTCGAGTAGGATGAACCTCACCTATACAGAACCGAGGAGTGATTCGTGGATCAGAAGATCGATACGCCGCGCGCCCAGAGCGGCACCGTCGCCGTGCTCATCCCCTGCTACAACGAGGCCGTAACCATCGGCAAGGTGGTCGACGACTTCAGGCGCGTGCTGCCCGAAGCGACCGTGTACGTCTACGACAACAACTCCTCCGACGGCACCGCTTCCATCGCGGCCGAGCACGGCGCCGTGGTGCGGGCCGAACGCCGCCAGGGCAAGGGCAACGTGGTGCGCCAGATGCTGCGCGACATCGACGCCGACTACTACGTCATGGTGGACGGCGACGACACGTACCCCGCCGAGGCCGCGCCGGAGCTCCTGGCGCCGCTCATGGCCGACGAGGCCGACATGAGCGTGGGCGACCGCCTGTCCAACGGCACCTACGGCGAGGAGAACGACCGCGCGTTCCACGGCTTCGGCAACGACCTCGTGCGCACGCTCATCAAATGGATCTACGGCTTCGAGTTCTCCGACGTCATGACCGGCTATCGAGCCTTCAACGCCGTGTTCGCCAAGACCATGCCGGTGCTCTCGCCCGGGTTCGAGATCGAGACGGAGCTTTCCATCCATGCCGTCGACAAGCGCTGGCGCATCGCCGAGGTGCCGATCGACTACCGCGACCGCCCCGAAGGATCGGAGAGCAAGCTCAACACGTTCTCGGACGGCATGAAGGTGCTGGCCATGATCATGTCGCTGTTCAAGGACTATCGCCCGCTCGCGCTGTTCAGCTGGCTCGCGCTTCTGTTCTGCTTGTTGGGCCTCATCGCCGGCATCCCCGTCATCTGGGAGTTCGCCGCGACGGGCCTCGTACCGCGCCTGCCCTCCGCATTGCTGGCCGTGGCCCTCGTGTTCGTCGGCATCCTCGCATTCGCCAGCGGCCTCATCCTGGACACGGTGGTCAAGGGCACTCGCAAGGAGTACGAGCTGCAGGTGACGCAGGCCTACGAGCGCTACGGCAGGCGCAGGGCGTAAGCCCCGGAAACGCCTCGAGGGGCGCGGGTGTTGACAATACTCGCTACGCACTCCATCACACCGCGCCCCTGCCCGTCAATCATCCTAGCAAATGCCTTGAACAATGTTCAGTCGTGATTTATGACCTTTTTGCTGAGAGAATAATAATTCTGGCCGAACTTTCCTTATTATACCTGATGGGGGGGTGTTTTATTTCGCGTAGAATGTAATCGGACGATTACATTCTACGCGATGGACTCATGCTGTCAAGGCGCATCGGAAGCGGGTGGCCCGCAGCGAAAAACGCTACGCCCTTCGGGCGCTTAGGATGCGGACGGCCAGCCCGTCGAGATCTTCGGCAGTGAAGCGGTAGGTCACGGTTTGCATGTCCCCCGCCGAATCCTCGCGCTCGACGCGCGCGAAGCGCAGCTCCACCTCGACGCAGCCCTGCCGCAGCAGTGCATAGGCGTAGCATTGCGCCTGCAGGAGGTGCTTGGAGCACAGCGCTTCCGGCGCCTCGCCGTCCGAACCGCCGGTCTTATAGTCCACCACGAGCGCACGAGCGCCCGCAAGCTGCGCGTCGTCGGTGCAGAGAAGATCGATCTCCCCTTCCACGAACGCATCGGATATCGGCACGAAGAACGGCACCTCGGCGCGCCGCAGCCCCCACTGCAGCGTTTCGGCGTACGTCGCGCTGGAGAACCAGCGCTCGCAGGCATCGGCCAGCCGCGCGCGCTGTCCCGTCGATAGAGCGTACGCCTCGGAGAGCACGCCGAGGCGCGCAGCGTCGGGAACCCTTCCCGTCTCGACGGCCAGCTGCGCAGCCCGATGGAAGGCGCTGCCCAGATCCGTCGCCTTGTCCGCGTCCGCGGCGAAAGGCGCGCCCTCGCCCGCCGGAGCCGGAACCGGGTTCGGGGCGATCGACGAGTACGAGAACGCATCGTCGCGCGCCGAACCTCCCGCGAAGAGCGTCGACCGCGAAGCGTCGTCCACGACGGGCACGAAGAACAGCCGCGGTTCGGGCGCAGGCTCGACACCCTCCTCGGCGCGCGGCTCCGGCGGCTGCACGAGGATGCGCTCGAAGCGGGCCGGCGCGGTGCCGCCGTAGGGAAGCTCGGCAACGCCCTCGGGAAAATCGCCGTCGCCGCACAGCGCGCTGCGGATATCGTCGACGAGCGGGGCGTACGCCGGAGGCTTGCCCGCCGAGGGAGCTTTCGCGTCCATCGCCACCACAAGCGCCTCGCTGGCACGCGTGAGGCCCACGTAGAGCTTGCGACGCGCTTCGGCCAGCTCCTCGTCGGCCGCACGGCGCGCGAGCTGAGCGCGGTAGGCCGCCTGCGTGCACGACGAAGCGCCGAGAGCGCACGCGGGCCCATCCTCCCCTTCTACGAGACGGCGAGCGGCCAGCAGATCGGCATCATCCTCGCCGTCGCCGGCCGCAGCCGCGCCCGAGCGCTTCGCCAGCTGGGGAAACGCCTCCAACGACGCTGCGGGCGCCAACGAGGCGCGCGCGACGGAACCGCACGTCTCCACCAGAAGCTTGCCGCTTCCCGCGCGCGCATCGGCGAAGTCGGCCAACGCCACGACGGGGAACTCCAGTCCCTTCGAAGCATGGATGGTCATGATCTTCACCACGTCGCCGCCGGCTCCCGACAACGCGCCGGGCGCCTCCTTCAATCCTACGGCCAGCTCGTCGGCCAGCGCGCGCGCCGTGGAGGCCAGCCCCAGGTGGCGCTCTGTTTCGAGGCGATCGACGAGCCGGACGGCCTTCAGCACGTTCGCGGCTCGCGCCGTGCCCGCCGCGCCTTCCTCCTCGAGCCGTGCCATCCACCCCGAACGCACCACGGCATCGCGCACCACGGTCGCCACCGGGCGCGTGCGCGACTCGTCACGCGCCCGCTCGAACAGGCGCACGGCGTGCGCCAGCCGCGGCGGCAGTCCGTCGGCGCGCGATGCGAGGCGCGCGAAGCCCCGGTCGAGATCGCGCCGCCGCACGCATCCCGTCTCAGGATCCTCCTCGGTGGTCAGCACGAGGAGGTCGTCTGCCGACAGACGCATCATGTCGCTGGTCAGCACTTCGAACAGCGCAGCCGTGTTCGCCGGGTTCGCCAGCGCCTCCACGAAGCGGGCGACCACGCGCACTTCGGGCGCGGACGCGAACAGCGACCCGCCCGTCACCACGCACTCGAAGCCCTCGGCGCGCAGCGCCTCGGCATACATGCCCGCACGGCTCATCTTGCCCAGCAGCACCACCATGTCGCCGGGCGCGTGGCCGTCCTCGCGCAGCGCGGCGAACCGGCGGGCGATGGCCTCGGCGCCGGCGCGCTTCGCATCGGCCGTGCGCACGCCGGTGCCGCGCCCCGCGGGCTGCACCGACAGCACGAGGTCGATGCGCGGCGCGCTGCCCCGATAGCAGGAGGGGCGCTGCTCGTTCGGCTCCAGCGACATGAACGCCTCGCCGAACACCGTCGACTGCTCGAACACGCGGTCGACGAACGACAGCACGTCGCCGTGGCTGCGGAAGTTCTTCGTGAGCTCGACGTAGAGCGCGCCCACTTCGTCGGCGCGCATCGCCTTCTTATGAGCCTCGTACACGTTCACGTCGGCGCCGCGGAAGCGGTAGATGGACTGCTGCGCATCGCCTACCGTGCACAGGTGCGCGCACCGCGGCCCGGCCAGGCGCGCGATCATGTCGATCTGCAGCTGGCTGGTGTCCTGGAACTCGTCCACCATCACCAGTTTGAAGCGGCGTTCGTAGCGCGCGGCGATGTCCGGGCAGCGTTCGAACGCGTCGAGCGTGCGCACGAGCAGGTCGTCGTTATCCAGCTTGCACGCGGCGCGCTTCGCACCCTCGAAGCGCGCGGTCACCTCGCGCGCGAGCGCCATGAGCTCGGAGGCCAGCGGGTGCGCCAGCGCGAGCGCGACGTTCTGAGCCACGCGCGCGTGCACAGCTTGATACGCTTTGACCTCGGCCTTCACGTCGGCGCCGCCGAACGTGCACGGCAGGTAGGCGCAGCCGTCGACCACAGCTGCCAGCGCACGCGCGTCGCTCGCCGCGGACGCGTCGGCCAAAAACGCCCCGAGCGCCTCCACCGCGTCGGCCGCGGCCGCGGGCGCCCGTTCGGCGGACGCGCTCTTCCCCGCCCGCTCGAGCGCGGGCAGCACGCCCTCGTAGGCCAGCAGCAGCTCGCGCGCGAGCGTCGAGGCCTGCGCGGGCGACGGCCCGAAATCGAGCGCGTCGAGGCCGCCGCGCAGCCCCGCCGCCTTGTCCATCAGAGCCTGCAGCATGGAGGCCACCGACGGAGCGAGCGGCATCGTCGAGCGTGCGGGGTACTCGTCGAACAGCGCCGCGTACGAGCCGCGCGCGATGATATCGTTGTCGTCGCCCAGCGCGCCGTCGATGGCGTCGGCCACGGCTTCGGCCCGCTCCGCATCGCCCATGATGCCGAACGCAGGATCCAGCCCCAGGTCGAGCGCGTGGGCGCGCAGGATGCGCGCGCACATGCCGTGGATGGTGGATATCCAGGCGCCGTCCACGCGCAGCGCTTCCTCGGCCAGCCCTTCGGCGCGCAGCGTGCGCTTGACGCGCGCCTTGATCTCGGCGGCCGCCTTCTCGGTGAACGTGATGGCCAGCACCTCGTCGACGCCGGACGCCGCAGGGCCGCTCTCGGGCAGAAGCGCATAGGCGATGCGCTGCGTGAGCGTGAACGTCTTGCCCGAGCCGGCGCCGGCCGACACGAGCAAGGGACCGCGCACGTGCTCGATGCTCTGGCGTTGACCAGGGGTGCAGGTTGAGAGGTTCATGCGCCCATCCTTTTCTCGCAGGCGAGCACGGGGCAATACCCGCACGGGTCTCCCCCGCGCGGATCGGGACCGATGCAGCCGTCGGCCAGCGTGCGCACGGCCCGGGCGATGCGATCCTCCACCGCGTCCACCAGCTCGCCGAACGACGAGACGCCCAGCGCCTCGCCTGCCGGCCCCGGCACGCCGCAGCGCTCGACGTCGATGCCGGGCACGTCTCGCTCGCCCACGACCGTGCGGTCGAAGGCGCCCGAGACGCGCCGATCGCGGCCGTACGACACGTACAGCGCACCCACCACGTCGAGACCCAGCACCTTGCGCGCCACCTGAGCGTACATGAGCGTCTGCACCTTATGGGGAAGCACCGCGCCGCCCGCCTGCGCGGCGGGCGATGCCGAATCCAGCGCGTAGTCGCCATTGAGCGACCCCTTGTAGTCGATAACCACCGCCTGGCCGGCCCCGTTCACGTCGATGCGGTCCACACTGCCGCGCAGCAGGCATCCTGCGTACGGGAACGGCTCGCTCGAGCCGAAATCGAACTCGAAGCGCACGGGCTCGAAGCCCGGCAGCAGCAGCGCCTCGCGGTCGAGGAACCGGACGAGCCTCTTCCTCAGATCGGCCGTCTCGGCGCGTTCGAAGGCGGTGCGCGGGATCAACGGGTTGACCGAGCGCTTGAGGTTGCGTTGCGATTCCAGATGGCGGTCGAACGTCTCGCCTAGAAGCGCGCGCGCTTCGGGAAGCGTCGCGGAGTCCACCTTCGCATGCCCCGCCTCGCGGAAATGCTCGTAGAAGCTACGCAGCACGTTGTGGGAGAAGCTGCCCATCTCGAGAGGCCCGAACCCGGCGTCCGGCTCCGACAGGCGAAGACGGCGCAGAGCGAACCACTTGTAGGGACATTCAAGGTAGCTTTCCAGCGCAGACGGCGACAGCGCCAACGCGGCGTCGGCGCCGCGCAGCCCCTCGCGCGGCGAGCGCGGCAGCACGATGCGCGGGCGCTGCTCGGGCGACACCGCGCCCGCGGCCGACAGCTCCCAGGACAGCGTCGCCCCTCCTTTGCCTACGCGCGGCTGCACACCCTCGCAGACGAGCGCGAGGTTGTCGTGGAGCGCGTCCTCCCCTGCCAGCATGGCGAAGGCGACGAGCGGCTTGGGAAGCCCCGTCGCCCGGTCGTCCTCGCCCGCATCCGCTTCCCGGTAGCAGTCGAGCAGCTCCTCGAACATAACCGACGGATACGCCTCGTTCGCATCCTCGGTGTTCAGCACGCGCTCGCACACCACCGTCTCGCAGGCGCTCGAAAGCGCGCGGAAGAATCGGCGGCGGGAGGCGGCGAGCGCGTCTGCGGGGCGGCCGAGGCCCAGCTTCTCCAGAAGCAGCGTGCCGCCGTCCTCGACGAGCCGCACCGGGTAGGAGCCCGCGTCGAGATCGCACAGCACGAGCGCGGCGCAAGAGCACGCGGGAAGCTCGGCCGCCTCGTCGAGCGACATGAACAGCGCGTCGGGGCGCGCGCCTTCGTCGCGCGCCGACCGAGCGCTTGAGGAAACCGGCATGCGCTCCAGCAACGGCAATGCGCCGTCGAACACCGCGTTCGCGCGACTGCATGCCGCCGCGAACCTGCGCGCGCACGACACGGCCGCCAGTTGCTCCGCGCGAAACGCCGGATCGAGGTCCGTACGTGCGCGCAGGCGCGCCTCGAACCCCGCGAGCGCGCCGTCCGCGTCGCCCGCC
Organism: Eggerthella sp. BIOML-A1; assembly: GCF_009875595.1. NCBI lineage: Bacteria > Bacillati > Actinomycetota > Coriobacteriia > Eggerthellales > Eggerthellaceae > Eggerthella > Eggerthella sp. BIOML-A1. The sequence continues at coordinate 331,480 of NZ_WWRZ01000004.1, forward strand.
TCCAGCGCCGTCAGCGCGTCGGCCGCCGCCTCGCTTTCGCGGGCGAGATCGGCCGCGATGCGCGCGCGCTCGACCGTGCGGTCCCCGCGCCACGCGGCATCCAGCTCGCAGGCCGTTCGGATCCCGATGCCCGAGAACGGTCCGAGCGCGAAGTCGGACGCCTGCGCGATGCTCCATGCGCCGCAGGCGAACGCGTGCAGAGCGAGAAACGCGCGTCCGAACGCGGTGTCGGCGAACGCCCGGCTCGCACTCACGGCCGAGGCGGCGCCCGCTTCGAGCAGCGCGCCCGCAACGTCGTCGAACAACGCGCGAGGATCGCGGGCAGTCACCGCAACGGGCAGCGGATCGCGCCCCTCCTCGACCGCGCGGAGGCGCTCGTCGGCCACGGCCTGCGCCACCGTGCTCGCCACGAGGGTCGGCGCGGCGTAGCGTCCCGCCGGAAGCAAGAAGCGCACCCGCCCCGTCGGGCGCAGAGGCTCGGGCATCGCGGGCTTGAACAGACGCTCCAACAGCCCTTGCAGCTCGGAGGCGCGCCCGTCGGCACCCGACGGGGCGCGGCAGCCGTCATCGAGGCGAACGACGTCGGTCCGCTGCGCGAGCGCGGCCGTCATCCGCTCCTCAGCGCAGTCAAGGTCGTCGAACCCGGCCAGCACAAGGGGCGCGGGCGCCTCCATAGCCTCGGGAAGCAGAGCCGCCGCCTGCGACGATTCGCAGCACCCCGCCTCCTGCAGAAGCTCCGCGTAACGCTCGAGCACCATGAGCGCATCGCGCTCGGCCGCGCTCAGACCGGCGTTTGCGGCGACCGGCGCCGTCAGATGCGGCAACGCCTCGCGCGCCAAGCGCGCGAGCAGGCCGACGACGCCCGGCGTGGCTTCAAGCGCCGTCCGTTCGGTCTCCAAGCAGGCGCGGCGCACGAGCAATGCGCGATCGAACGACGACACGATGCGGCGCCCGTCGCCGAACAGATCCCACCTGTCGCGCACCCACATCATAGGCGTCTCCACGCGCGCTCCCAGCGCGCACGGCCCCTCCGCGAGCGCGCGGCGCACGCGGTCGGCAGCGGCGGGACTGGGAACCAGCAGCACGGGCGCGAGACCCGCCGCCAGCCACGATTCCAGATATGCGCGGGCGGCGTCCAGCACGTCGCCCGCATGGTCGAGTATGTGATGTTGAAAAGGCATGCCGCCTATTGTACTCGCCCGCCGCGCGGGCGTGCGCTACAATGGCCGCCATGCAGAAGAACACCTTGAAATACTCCGCCGTCGTGTTCCTCGGCGGCGCCAGCTACGGCGTGATGGCCGCCACGATCAAATGCGCGCTCGCCGAGGGGTTCTCGTGGACCCAAACCGCCGCCAGCCAGGCGTTCTTCGGCGCGCTGCTGTTCGCCGTCGCCTTGGCCGCGCTGACCGTCCTCGGCAAGCGCCCTGTACCGCTGTCGCCCAAGCGCGTGCTGTCCTTGCTGGGGCTGGGCCTCGCCACATGCACCACCTGCGTGCTGTACAACTTCGCGCTCACCATGCTGCCCGTGTCCGTGGCCATCACGCTGCTGTTCCAATTCACCTGGATCGGCATCGTATTCCAGGTGGTCGCCACCCGTCGCAAACCCCGCCTCGCTGAAATCGTCGCGGCGGCCGTCATCCTCGGAGGCACCCTCTTGGCGAGCGGCCTGTTCTCGAACACGGTGGGTCATCTCGACCCGCTCGGCATCCTCTGCGCGCTGCTGTCGGCCGTCAGCTGCGCGACGTTCATGTTCCTGTCGGCGCGCGTCGGCTGCGACCTGCCGCCAATCGAGCGCGGACTCGTCGTGTGCCTGGGCGCGTGCATCCTCGGCTTCGCCGTGTGCCCCGACTACTTCTCAAGCGGCGCGCTGCAGGCCGGCATTTGGAAGTACGGGCTGATCCTGGGCGTATTCGGGCTGTTCGTGCCCGTGGTGCTGTTCGGCATCGGAACGCCGCACCTCTCGGCGGGGCTGTCCACCATCATGGCATCGTCGGAGCTGCCATGCGGAATAGCGATATCGGTGCTCGTCCTGTCCGAACCCGTGGACGCGCTTCAGACGGCCGGAATAGCCGTCATCATGCTGGGCGTGGCGGTATCGCAGCTGCCCAACCTGCTGCCGCAAGGCGCGTCCGCTCGCTTTCGAAAAAAACGCTTGCAATGACGCGCTCGCTTTGTAATAATGTTCAGGCTGCTTTTCCAGCTAGGAATCGCGCAAGCCGTCCCCATAGTCTAGAGGTCAGGACGCGGCCCTTTCAAGGCTGAGACACGGGTTCGATTCCCGTTGGGGGCACCACGAAATGCCAGGCCGGAAGCTCATCGCTTCCGGCCTTTTTCTTTGCCTGCGTCTTTCGTGTGCCAACATGTGCCGCAATCGACATGTTCGCGCTTCATCGGACCCGCCGCCGCGTGGGCGAGCCGGCGAACGTCGGACGCCGGAGAGCCTGCCGGATCAACCCGCTCCCGCGCATCGCCGTCGAGCCGCTCCCAGATGCGGCGATGCGATGGGCGCCCCGCACGCTCGCACCGAACGCCGCCCGTTTGCGGTATGATTATGACATGGACACCGACGAGAACACTGCGCGCCCGCTCGCGCCGGAAAACGAACCCGCCTCTATCGAGCTGGCGGACGCCGACGACGGCGCGCTCGCGCCTCCCGAAGACGAGCTGAAGAAGCCCCTGGTCATCGTGATGCACGCATCGGTGGGCTCCGGCCACCGCAGCGCTGCCTACGCCGTCGCGCAGGCGTTCGAGCTCATGCGCGACGCGGACGGCGAGCGGACGGACGGCCAGCCTCCCATCCCCGACGACCTCGACATCGAGGTGATCGACGTGCTGGATTACGGCCGCATCGTGTTCGACGGAAACAACGCTGCGTCGCTGTTCACGGGCGCCACGCGTCCCATCTACGACCTCACCTGGCGCTTCACGCTCACCGGACGGCTTCTGTGGGGCGGCGGCTCCATCTGGTCGCACCTCATGTACTCGAAGTTCACCGACTACGTGCGCGACAGGCAGCCGCTGGCCATCGTGTGCACGCACATCACCGCCGCCAACGTGGCCGTGGCGGCGCGCATGCTGACCGGCCAGCACTACCCCATCGTGTGCGTTCCCACCGACTACGAGACCGAGGGCCTCTGGCCGCACAAGGCCGCCGATCTGTTCTGCGTCGCGAACGAGTCGATGGCCGAGACGCTGCGCCCGCGCAAGGTGCCCGAGGAGAGCATCCTCATCACCGGCATCCCCACGCGCGACGATTTCCGCCGCGCCTACGACCGCCCCTCCGTGCGCGAGCAGTTGGAGCTGCCCCAGGATAGGCGCATCGTGCTGGCCTTGGCGGGCGCGTACCTGCCCCGCCCCTACGTGCACTTCCGCACCGCGCTGGACAAGCTGCTGCCCTACCTGCACGGCTTCGACGACACGCTGCACTTCGTGTTCGTGGCCGGAAGCGACGCCGACTACGCGCGCCACCTGCGCCAGGAATGCGACGATCTGGGGCTCTCCAACGCCACCGTACTCGACTACGTGGACGACATGGCTGCGCTCATGGCGGCCAGCGACCTGGTCATCTGCAAGTCGGGAGGCCTCACGGTTACCGAGTGCCTGTGCGCGCAGGTCCCGATGATCCTTCTGGGCAAAGCGTACGGCCAGGAGAAGGTGAACGTGCAGATGCTCACCTCGCTGGGCGCCGCCATGCACGTGACCACGGCGCGCGAGCTGCTGGACACGCTGCGCCACGTGGCGCGCAACCCCGAAAGCGCCCACGCCATGCTGATCAACGGCAGCTTCCTGCGCCACCCGAACGCCGCCGAGGACATCGCGAACGCCACGCTGCGCCTGATAGCCGCGCCGAAGAACCCCGACGACCCGCGCTACCGCAAGCACCTGCTGCACTTCTACTGGGGAAAGAAGCCCGCCCACATCCGCTAAGGGCGCAGACGGGGTTTCGCGTCGGCTTGGTACCAGGTTTGTGCATTATGCGCTCATCGGACCGGAGGTCGACCGATGAGCGTATACTGGTTGTTCGGCGCCCGACGTTCGCTCGGTTGCGCCTCGATCTTCCGAAATGCATGACGCGGCGGATCGACCCCGCACCTGCAATCAGCGGCACCCGTGCCGCACCGACACAGAAAACAGAGACAAATGAAGCAATTCAACGAACTCGGCCTGTCCGACCAGGCTCTTGAAGCCGTCGCGCGCCTGGGCTACGAAGCGCCCACGCCCGTCCAGGAGCAGGCCATCCCTCTCGCGCTCGAAGGGCGCGACCTCATCGCCGCCGCCAAGACCGGCACCGGCAAGACCGCGGCCTTCTCGCTGCCCTCGCTCGACCGCCTGGGCCATGCCAAGGGCGGGCAGGGCCCGCTCATGCTCGTGGTCACCCCCACGCGCGAGCTGGCCCAGCAGATCGGCGAGGTGTGCACCGCCATCGCCGCCTCCACGCATCACCGCATCCTCACCGTGGTGGGCGGCCTGTCCTACACCCCGCAGATCAACAAGCTCAAGCACGGCGTGGACATCCTCATCGCCACGCCGGGCCGCCTGGTCGACCTCATGGAACAGGGCGCCGTGCGCCTCGGCGACGTGGAGGTGCTCGTGCTGGACGAGGCCGACCGCATGCTGGACATGGGCTTCTGGCCGGCCATGAAGAAGATCATCGGCGCCACGCCCGCCTCGCGCCAGACGCTGCTGTTCTCGGCCACCATCGACGCGTCCATCAAGAACAGCGTGGGCAAGCTGCTGCACGACCCGGCGTTCGTCGAGATCGCCCACAAGGGCGAGACGGCCGACACCGTAGAGCAGTACATCGTCCACGTGGCGCAGACCCTCAAGCCGGCGCTGCTCAAGGCCGTGCTGGCCGAGAAGGGCTCCGACCGCGTCATCGTGTTCGCCCGCACGCGCAGCCGCGCCGATTCCACGTGCCGCCGCCTCAAGCGCGCGGGCTACACCGCCGAGGCTATCCACTCCGACCGCAGCCAGGCGCAGCGCCGCCGCGCGCTCGACAACTTCGCCGCCGGCAAGACGGGCGTGCTCGTGGCAACCGACGTGCTGGCGCGCGGCATCGACGTGGAGGAAGTGGACTACGTCGTGAACTATGACCTGCCCACCCAGCCCGAGGATTACGTCCACCGCATCGGCCGCACGGGTCGAGCGGGCGCCGCGGGCTTCGCCGTGTCGTTCGTAAGCCCCGAGACGGCCGACGCGCTTCGCGACATCGAGAAGCTCATCAAGCGCCCCATTCCCGAGATGGAGGTGCCTTCGTTCGATGCCGAGCAGGCCGCCGAAGAGGCCGCGGGCAAGGCCGCCCGCGCCGACGCGCGCCGCGACCCCGAGATCAAGCAGGCCGCCAAGGAGATGGCCGCGCGCGAGCGCAAGAAGGCCAAGGCCCGCGAGCAGGCGCAGGCCGAAGACGCGCCGAAAAACGCCCCGAAGCGCAAGGCGCCGAAGAAGCCCGTCGCGTCGAAGGGCGCCCAGCCGAACCGCCAGCAGCCGGGCCGGGCGAACGCGAAGCAAGGGCAGCCCGGCCAGCGCAGCGGCAAGCCCGCGTCCGGAGGCGCGCGCCCCGCGCAGTCTTCGGCGAAGAAGGGCGGTCCCGATCTCCGTCCGGGCCGCGCTCATCGCGCCAGCCTCGCCCAGCAGCGCAGCAGAGGCGGCAAGCGCAAGTAAGCCCACACCGCCGAAGGGGGCCGCACGGCCCCCTTCGGCATCTTTCAAGGACGAGGGCGCCCGCCTTAGCCCAAGGGGTTCTTGTTCTGGTTGGCAGCCACGTGGACGAGGCGGTTGCCCAGCCACAGCAGGAACGCCAGCACGACGACGGCGCTGCCGGCCAGCATCCATTGGCCGCGCGTCAACTCCGCGATCAGCAGGAACACCACCACGGCCGCGGCGAACAGCAGCGCGAGCGTGCCGAAGGCGACCAGAGCCGTAGCGGCCGTGCGGGCGCCGTTTCCCTCCTCGCGCTCCGGATGGGATCCTTGCTCGATCCGCTCGGGTTCATCGCTCATATCGAAAGCCTTTCCCATCGACAACGGCCCGACGGGGGTCGCGTTCGCTCAGCATACGCTTTTCGTGGCGACGACGGCCACGCCGGTGCCGCATACGTCCTCGATCAGCACGTCTCCGGCCGCGACCGGCGCGTCGAGCCGCAGCGCGGCGACGGCGGCCAGCACGTCCTTCATAGCGGCTTTCGGCACGGGACGCTGCGTCTTCACGCTGACCGGCTCCAGGCAGCCGGACACGCACAGCACGGCGGTCACCATGCGCTCGGGGGCGACGGCCTCCTGCGCCGCGTAGTCGGCCCCGCGCTTGCAGGTATAGCCGGAAACCTCGCTCACCTGCCCGTTCTCGTCGAGCGCGACCTCTATACGGCAGCCCAGCGGGCAGCAGATGCACGTGTAGGCGGCGATGTCGGTAGCGAACTGCATCAGTCGGCGCCTCCTCCGGCCATGCCGGTCTCGTCGGCCACGCGCGCGGCCTCGTCGCGGCCCTCGACGCGCACGCGCACGGCCGAGCACCCCGCCGCGGCGCCCGCGGGCAGGACGACGAGCACCATCTCGGCGGGCACGGCGATCATCGTCTTCGCGCGCTTCAGCTCGCGCACCCGGCCGGCTTCGTCGATCCCCTCCACCACGAAGCGCGGCTCGTTCACCGTGCGCGCGACGCGCAGCGACAGCATGAGCTTCTCGTCGGGCGGCGTGGCGGCGTCGATGCTCTGCGGCACCACGTAGCGCACGTCCTCGCCCGCCATCACGGGAACGGCGACATGCGCATCGCGCGCGGCCGAGGCGCCCGAGGCCGCCTGCCGCGCATAAGCGGCCGCGGCGGCGCCCGCGCGCTCGCCCTCTTGCGACGCATGGTCCACCAGATCGTGCACGTGCAGCGCGTTGCCGCAGGCGAACACGCCGGGAACGTCGGTAGCCAAACGGTTGTCCACCCGCGCTCCGCCGGTGACGGGATCGAGCCCCACCCCGGCCGACTTCGCCACCTCGTTCTCGGGCACGAGGCCCACCGACAGCAGCAGCGTGTCGCACGCGATGCGCTGCTCGGTGCCGGGGATCACCTGGATCGTCTCGGGATCCACCTGCGACACGTACACCGCGCTCAGGCGACCCTCCCCTTCCAGCCGCGTCACCGTGGAGCTGAGGTGCAGCGGGATGCCGAAGTCGTCCAGGCACTGCACCACGTTGCGACGCAGACCGGACGGATGCGGCATCAGCTCGTGCACGCCCACCACCTCGGCCCCCTGCGACGCCAAACGGCGCGCCATGATCAGCCCGATGTCTCCCGACCCGAGGATCACCGCGCGACGTCCGGGCAGGCACCCTTGGAGGTTCATGAAGTTCTGCGCGCTGCCCGCCGAGAACACGCCCGACGGACGCGAGCCCGCCAGGTTGAGCGCGCCCAGCCCGCGCTCGCGCGAGCCGGTGGCCAGCACCACGGCGCGCGCCGCGATGGCATGCGCGCCGCGCGCGTCCACCGCGTGCACCGTGAGCGGCGCTCCGTCGTCCGGGCGCCCCGGATCGACGGACGTCACGCTGGCACCCGCCAGCACGTCCACCGAGCCCGCGTCCGCAAGCGCGTCGATCTCGCGCTGCGCGTACTCGGGACCCGTCAGCTCCACGCCGAAGCGGTGCAGCCCGAACCCGTTGTGCACGCACTGCTTGAGGATGCCGCCCAGCTTCTCCTCGCGGTCGAGCAAAAGCACGCGCGCGCCCTGCTGCGCGGCCGCCTGGGCTGCGGCGATGCCGGCTGCCCCGCCGCCCGCCACCGCCACGTCGTAGACATGCGCGCGCTCGCGCTCCGCGTCCTGCGCCTCCGACCGCTCGCCCTTGCGCGCCAGCTCCGCGTAATCGGGGCGCGAAGCGGCCACCACGGGCGATCCCGGCAGGCGCTTGTCCAGCACGTCGGGCGCCACGCCCGTCTCGCGCGCCACGATGCGCGCGATCTCCGGCGAGCAGAACCCGCCGTGGCAGCGCCCCATCATCGCGCGCGTGCGCCACTTCAGCGCGTCGAGCGACAGCACGGGCAGCGGAGCGTGCAGCGCGGCCACGATCTCGGCCTCGGTCACCTCGCAGCAGCGGCACACGATGTGCCCCCACCGCGGGTCGGCCTCGATGGCGCGCGCACGCTCGGCCTCGTCGCGCTCGGCGAACGGCTTGCAGCGCTCGCGACTCGCCTGGAATTCCCCGTTCGCCTCCGCGCCCAGCTGTTCCGCCACCGCCTGCGCCACGTGCTCGGCTACGGCCGGAGCCGAGGTGAGCCCCGGCGAGTCGAAGCAGGCGATGTTGAAGAACCCGGGCGCGTCGTCCGGTTCGCCGATGACGAAGTCGTCGCCGTCGGCGTTCGAGGCGCGCAGCCCTGCGAAGTTCGCGATCATGCCGCGCGCGCCGGCGTCGGGCCACGTCTTCTTCGCGGCGTCCAGCACGAAGCGCAGCCCCTCCGCGCTCGTGGACAGGTCGGTCTTGCTCGCCTGCTCCACGGCGTTCGGCCCCACCAGCAGGTTGCCGTGCACGGTGGGCGTCACGAGCACGCCCTTGCCCGCTGACGACGGCGCCTGAAACACGGTATGCGAGAACAGCGGGCCGTACTCGGAATCGTACAGGCAGTACTCGCCGCGCCGCGCCGCGATGCGCAGGCGATGCGCGCTCACGGCATTGTTCAGCTCGTCGGCGAACACGCCGGCGGCGTTCACCACCGCGCGCGCCGCGTACCGCGCGCCTGTCGAGGTGGACAGCAGATAGCGCGCGGACGAGGGCGAGCCCGCGGCCAGGCGCTCGACGGACACGACGCGCTCGTTGAAGCGGAACGCCGTGCCGTGCAGCGCCGCCTGCTCTGCCGAGAACAGGGCAACCTCGTACGGGTCGCAAATGGCGCCCGTCTCGGCCAGCAGGCCGCCGCGCACGTGCGGGCTCGCATGCGGTTCGAGCGCGCGCACTTCGGCGGCGTCCAGCTCGCGCACGCCTTCCACGCCGTTCTCCGCCGCGCGCGCCACGAGGCGCCGTATGCTGGCCAGCTCCTCATCGGAGAACGCGAGCACGAGCGAGCCGTTGCGGACGTAGGAGAATCCCAGCTCGTCGGCCCATTGCGGAAACAGCTTGGACCCGGCCGCGTTGAAGCGAGCCTTGAGCGTTCCAGGCAAAGGGTCGTAGCCGGCATGCACGATGCCAGAGTTCGCTCGCGTCGCGCCGCAGGCCACATCGTTGCCTGCCTCAAGCACCACGACGTTCAGACGCCAGCGCGCCAATGCACGCGCCGTCGTCGCGCCGGCAACGCCGGCTCCCACGATCGCAACGTCGATGCTCTGCAGAGGTTCGGTATCCATGTCGTTCAGCTTACTATTTATCCCCGTTGAGCGAAAGAGCGGATACACAATCGGCCAAGCGCGGTATCGTTATTTCCACGAAGCGACGAAAGGAATCACATGAGAATAGCGGTGGCGAGCGAAGGACTGGCCGTATCTCCCTATTTCGGACATTGCGCAAGCTTCACCTGCTATAGGATCGAACGGGGCATCATCGTCGAGTGCCAGAACATGCCGAACCCTCATCAGACCCCTGCCCGCATCGCCGCGGTGCTGCGCGAGCTCGATGTGACGGCGGTCATCACCGGCATCATCGAGCGCGACGCCGTGGAAGCGCTGCAAGCAGCCGATATCGAAGTAGTGTCCAACCAAGCAGGAAGCGCCCGAGATGCAGCCGAGGCGTATCTCGCCCACACTCTCATCGGCACGGACGAATGGCATAACGACGAAGAAGTCCTCGGAGCCATCGAGTCGTAGCAGGAAAGCCGGCAGGAAAATCCTCCCCTAACGAAAGCGCCCCGCCGGCTTATCCGACGGGGCGCTGTTTTTGCATAGACGCGAAGCCTACAGAGCCTTCTTGGCGACCTCGGTGATGGCGGTGAACGCCGCGGGATCGTTGATGGCCATGTCGGACAGCACCTTGCGGTCCAGCTGCACGCCTGCCTTCTTGAGGCCGTTCATGAGCACCGAGTAGCTCATACCGTTGATGCGGGCGGCCGCGTTGATGCGGGTGATCCACAGACGGCGGATCTCGCGCTTCTTGTTGCGGCGGTCGCGGTACATGTACTGGAGCGAATGCTGCACCTGCTCCTTCGCGGCACGGTAAGAACGGGACTTCGCACCGTAGTAGCCCTTGGCGCGATTGAGGACGGTACGACGCTTCTTATGGGCGCTGACTGCGCGCTTGACACGAGGCATGTTCTATCACTGTTCCTTTTCGATTAGCGGAGGCCGAGGTTACGGGCGATGACCTTCTGGTCAGCCGTGGCCACTTCGGTTTCATGGCGGAAGTTGCGCTTGCGCTTCTGGCTCTTCTTCGTCATGATGTGGCTCTTGAACGCCTTCGAGCGCATGATCTTGCCGGAACCGGTAACGCGGAATCGCTTCGCGGTGCCGCGATGAGTCTTCATCTTAGGCATGGTCGTTCCCTTCTTCTTTCTTCTCGTTCTCTTTCTTTTTCTTCGCCGCGACTGCCGCAGGCAGCGGGGCGATGAGCATGTGCATGTTGCGGCCTTCCATCTTGGGCTGGTTCTCGATGACCGCTTCGTCCTTCAGGTCGTCGGCCAGACGCTCCAGGATGGTGAGACCCAGCTCCGGGTGCGCCATTTCGCGACCGCGGAACATGATGGTGATCTTCACCTTGTTGCCGGCTTCGAGGAAGCGCATGACGTGCTTCTTCTTCGTCGTGTAGTCGCCCACGTCGATCTTCGGCCGGAACTTCATTTCCTTCGTTTCGACCTTGCTCTGGTTCTTGCGAGCCTGCTTGGCCTTGATGGCCTGGTCGTACTTGAACTTGCCGTAATCCATGATGCGGCACACGGGCGGTTCCGCGTTCGGCGCGATTTCCACGAGGTCGAGCCCCTGGTTGTCGGCCACCCGCTGGGCTTCCGCCGTCACGTAAATACCCATCTGTTCGCCATCGAAGCCGATCAAACGGCATTCGCGAACCGTGATCTCTTCGTTGAGCCGAGGCTCCTGAGCAGCTATCGCGCTCACCTCCCAATCCATCGCGCTTCCGCGCCATAATAAAAACCCGTAGCTTTGGGAGCATACGGGTTTCGCATTCGTATTCAGGCTTTGTAGCCGGTATTCGAGCGACCCATCAGCAGCCAAAGCGCCGAACCAGGTGGAGGGTCTCCCCTCGCTTGAACAAACAACTTGCTTATTGTAGCACGGGATTTTTAAGATGCAAGAAAATCATGAGGGTTTTTCGTCCGGGTTTTGGATCCGCATCTTCAGCAAGGTGGGCAAAACCCGTTAATTTCCCATGTTCCGACGATCGCACGATCGCGATGCGAGCCTCTTCGGTATACTGGCTGCAGCCTGTACCGCCTTACGCGACGGAAAGGACGTCATGAATCGCATCGTTCGTTACCTCATGCTCGCCGGCGCTTGGACGGCCTGCATCATCGGCTGCATCGGCGTGTTCGTGCCCGTGCTGCCCACCACCCCGCTGCTGCTGCTCGCGACGTTCCTGTTCGCGAAATCCTCGCCGCGCTGCCACGCCTGGATCATCTCGACCCGGGTGTACCGCACCTACGTCGCCGCGTTCAAAGAAGCCGGAGGCATCCCGCTCGGCACGAAGGTGCGCATCCTGGCCGTGTCGTTCACGCTCATGGGCCTGTCCGCCTGGTTCGTGCAGAAGCCCCTCGTCTGGGCTATCCTCGGATGCGTCAGCGCGTTTTTGCTGTATCTCATGTTCGTGCGCATCCCCACCATCACCCCCGAGCGCGTCCAGCTGATCCGCCAGGTCGAAAAGGCCGAGTAAGAATCAGCCAGGAAGCGGGAACGTCGTCGAACGGCAATAATCGACCGGTTTGGTAATCTTGGAGAGGATCCGGCCGCGGCGTTTCGGGTCTGCCGAGCGTGATCGAAGGCGTTTTTCCAGGTCGCATGTTCAAAGCGTAAAACAAAGCGAATCTGCGGGATTACCAAACCGATCGATTCCTGCCGCGGATCGGGGGTTTCGCCGTCAAGCCGATCCGGAAAAGCGGCGGCCCCGTCTTCGGGGCCGCGCTCAACCGCCAATCGCTAGTTCTTGTCCTCGTAGAGCTCGATCACGGCGCCGTCCTTCTCGACGAAGGCCAGACGCACACCGGGACCCGCGTCCATGGGGTCGCAGATGACGCGGTCGGCATCGTCGACGTACCGGTCCAGATCGTCCACCGCGTAGGCCACGTGCCAGCGACGATGCAGCTCTTCGGGGAAGGGCGTGCCCTCCTCGAACTTGAGGTACTCCACCTTGTAGTCGTAGTCGTCGACGTTCGACACCCAGAACTTCATGGCCTCGTTGTAGATCATGTTCGGCTTCTTCTCCGTGATGGGGATGCCGATGTGCATATAGGTTGCGGTCATACCGATCTCCTCTCGTCTCCAGGTTGGCGTAGTAAGTCAGCGAGGCTGGCTGCGGTGCCCGAGATTCGTGGGATCGCAGAGGCGAAGCGTACTTTGGTACGCGAGTCTCCGGGATCACGCGAAGATCGGGTGCCACAGCCAGCCGCAGCGTCGGCTGGTTCCGACGGCCGTCAGGCCGACGGAACCATACTGAACATGTCCATGGCGGCTTCCGCGTCGGCCTGCATGGCGGCGGTGGCGGCGTTGGCCAGGGCGTGGAAGTACTTCGGGTGCTTCTCGGCGATGAGCGCCTCGACGGCGCGCACGCCCGCGTTGCTCATGTAGCTAAAGTAGTTGATCTTGCGGATGCCGGCGCGGATGGCCGCACGCGTGTCCTCGCGCGACAGGCCGCTGCCCCCGTGCATGACGAGCGGCACGCCGCAGCGGATGCGCAGCTCCTCGATCAGCTTGAAGTCGAGCTTGGGCTGGGCTTGGTAGAAGCCGTGCACCGTGCCCACGGACGCCGCGAGCGCGTCGATGCCCGTGTCGGCCACGAAGCGCGCCGCCTCGTCGGGGTCGGTGTAGACGTTCTCCCGATCGTCATCGGACATCTCCAGCCCCTCGTGGCCCGTCGTGAAGCCGATCTCCGCCTCCACGTCGGCTCCGTACTCGCGCGCCAGCTCCACGGCGCCCAGCGTCAGCGCCACGTTCTCCTCGTAGGGCAGCTGCGAGCCGTCGATCATGACGGCCGAGAACCCCAGGTCGAGCGCGCGGCGCACGTAGTTCATATCCTCGCCGTGGTCGAGCATCACGCACACGGGCACGCGCGAAGCCTCGGCGCGCGCCACCATGATGGGGCCGATCACGTCGATGGACGTCTCCTCCTCGTGCAGCTGGGCGTGCTGGATGATGACGGGCTCGTCGCGATGCTCGGCCGCGCCGATGGCTGCGAGCAGAAGCTCCAGGTTCGGCGTGTCGAAGGCCGCCGCCGCGCAGCCGTTCTCTTCCGCCCAGGCGAGGACGGAGCTCAGGGAAGCGAGCATGACCCTCCTCCTACTTCTTCAGGTACGGCGTGTTGCAGGGCGCGTTCCACAGACGCAGCAGCTCGTCGTCCATGCGCACCATGAACATCTGGAAACCGGCCTGCTCCTGCACGGTCAGCATCTCGCCGACGAAGTTCGCGACCACTTCGATGTCCTGCTTCGCCAGCTCCTTGACCGCGGCTCGGTACACGATGAGCTGCTCCATGAGCGTGGTGGCGCCCGAGCCGTTCACGATGAGCATGACCTTCTCGCCCGGCTGAATGCCGATGTCCTTCGCCAGAGCGTTCACCATGATGGCGGCCGTCTCGTCGGCGGACTTCATGGGCTGGCGGCCGCCGCCCTCCTCGCCGTGCTGCCCCATGCCGATTTCCATCTCGTCGTCACCGAGCTCGGCCAGAAGCGTGCCCGTCTGCGGGTGCGTGGCGCCGCGCACGGCCACGGCCAGGGTCGCCATGTTGTCGGCGAAGCGCTGCGCGACGGCGGCGACCTCTTCGAGGCTTCTGCCCTCGGCGGCCGCTGCGCCGGCGATCTTGTACGTGGGGATGCAGCCCACCAGGCCGCGGCGGTCGTCGGCGTTCTCGCGCGGAGCGTTCCACACGTCCTCCTGCGTGACCACCTTGACTACGTTGAGGCCCTGCTTCTTGCACTGCTTCATGGTCATGTTGCCCGTCAGCATGTCGCCGGCGTGGTTGAGCACGATGTAGAGCACGCCCTTGCCCTTGTCGGCCAGCTTGATGGCGTCGACGCAGGCCTGCGGACCGGGCGCGGCGAAGATGTCGCCCACCACGTCGATGTCCACCATGCCCTCGCCCACGAAGCCCTCGATGGCCGGCTCGTGGCCGCTGCCGCCCTGCGTGACGATGGTGACGCGATCGGCCTCGGCCAGCTTCTTGTTGATCACCATGTTGTCCTCGCCCAGCTCGAGGATGTCGGGATTGGCCAGGGCCAGGCCCTCCAACAGCTCGGCGGTGAGGTTCTCGGGATCGTTGATGAACTTCTTCATCTGCATGGTGCTCCTCCTCAGTCGTTTGACAGCCGGAAAAGAAAGGCCTGCCGCACGACGCGGCAGGCCCGATTGCCTAATGATGCGCGGCTCCCGTTGCAAGCCCGCGCAAGAACAGCGAGGTCGACACGGCTCCCGCGTCGGGCGTGCCGATGGTGGCGTCGCCGTAACTGCGCGCGCGGCCGAACTTCGAGGCGAAGCCCTCTGACGCCCGCGCGCCCGCTTCGGCCCCCTCGGCCGCGGCGGCGAACACGGCGGCCGCGTCGTCGTCTGCGGCGTCGCACGCCTGCGCGGCTTCCACAGCGGGGATCAAGGCGTCCATCATGGTCTTGTCACCTACTTGAGCGTTCGTGATGTCCTGCACCTCGGCCAGGCAGCCTGCGAACATGCGGCGCGCGGCATCGGCGGACAGCTCGTTCTCGTCGTCTCCGAGGCGCGCGCCCAAACCGCCGATCATCGTGCCGTACAACGGGCCGGCCGAGCCGCCCCGCACGGCCATGGCGGCCATACCCAGGTCGTCGAGGAAGTCCTTGATCGATTCCTCGTCCCATGCCTCGGCGCGCTCGTCCATGAGCTTGGCGATCTTCGTGATGGTGATGCCGTGGTCGCCGTCGCCGAACTTCGAGTCGATGTCGCTCAAGCGGTCGGCCTGCTCCAGCATGAGCCGCGCGCTCTCGCGCAGCATGGCCTTGCACGTGCCCCGATCGATCATGGATGCCCCTCTTTCGTCGGTTATCGCCCTGCAGCAAACTCTACCCGCAACGTATCGAGCGGTCAATGGGCGAAAAGCGTGCAGGTTGGCGCAGTAAGTCAGCGAGGCTGGTCGTGGCGTCAACCCGTTCCGCCGGCCGCCAGGCTGACGGAACCCTGTTACGCGTTGACGTACACGTATACGATGCGGATGGTGTCGGCGAGGTTGCCCGACGTGTTCGCCGTAGAGTAGTTGTACAGCAGCAGCGCCGACCATTCGTGCGCGGCTCCGTTCAGATCGACCGTGCCGGAGAACGAGTACGATTCCTTGACGAGCGTGGTGCCGTCGCTCGCGTATTCGGAGTATTCGGTTTTGTCGGCGGGAAGCTGCGCCGAGCCCGCAGGCACATTGACGCCTGCCTCCTGCAGCGTCTTCTCGATGATGCCCTCGTTCTTCACCGCGTCGACGAAACTGAGCGAGCCGTAGCCCAGCGACGCGGTGGCCGCGGAGTAGCCCGCCTGCACGACCGCACCGTCCTCGTTGAGACCGAGGTACACCGTCGGCGTGCCGGAGCGCGTGTCGGCCGGCTCGTCGGTAAGGGCCACCGTCACGTTCGTCTTAACGGGATTGCCCTCTTCGTTCACTTCCTTCGAGGTCGTCTCGGTGGCGCCGTGCTTGAGCGCGGCGATGGCCTCATCCTTCGTCATGCCCAGCACGGCGGCCAGGTTAGGAACGTCCGTCTTCTTAGCGGTGGCGGTGGTGGCGTCCTTCGTTTCGTCGGTCTGCATGGAACCCACTTCCTGCGAGCTCTGCTGCTCTTGGGTCTGCTGCGTCGCGATCAGCTGGCTTTCCTCGAACCACTGCCATGCGAAGTATCCCAGCGCGCCGATCAACAGGATCAGCAGCACCACGATGGCGATGAGCACGCGGCGCATGCGCCGCGATTTGCGCTGATAGGCGGGGATCTGCTGCTTCTGCTTCTTTTCCTTCTTCTGCTTTCCGTGACGCCCCTGGGGCTCCTCGGGCTCCGCGGCTACGGTATCGTCGCCGAACAGGAGCGGAGGAGCGTCAACCGGCTCAAGAGCCTCGATGGCATCAGGGTACTCGTCGTCGTTGTCGCCCCGGTAGCTGAAACCGCCGGCATGCGCGCCGTCGCCCACCGGGGAGAACGCCTCGGTCAAGCCGATGCGCTCGTCCGATCCGTCGACGGGCGCCTGCGCGTCGCCCACGGGCGAGAAGGCCTCGGTGAGGCCGATGCGCTCGTCGGAGCGGTCGGAGGGGGTGCCTTTGGGTACGTTGGGAGCATGTTTGGGCATCGTTGAACCTTCCTGACAGGTGGAACGGGGGCGCTAGCGCAAGAACAGGTACCACGCGACGATCGCGACCACGCCCACCGCGGCGAGCGCAAGCACAACCTTCTGCGCAAGCGGCATCGGGGCAGCTTTGAGATCGTCCATCGTGGTTTCCCGATAGCCCTCGTTCACGGCCTTCTCGCGCTTCGGCCGCGCGTCCTCGTCGGTCGAGGAGCCGTTCGCCGCAGCGGGCTCGGGCTCGGGCGCCGGCTCCTCTTCGCACGGCGATGCGGGGGCGGGATCAGCGGGCCGCGTCGGGCGCGCTCCCGCCTGGATGACGACGTCGTCCTCGTCGTCGGGCGTCACGGTAATATGGGAAAACTTGGGTTCGCCTGCAACCACGGATCGTCCTTTCACGTCAATGCGATTATAGATGATTATCCTAGCGTATGCCCTCGTCCAAATAATATCCATCGGGCGCGAAGCGCTTGCGGTACGTCATGAAGCAGGCCGTCACGATGGCGACGGTGTTGGCGGCCGACAGCATGAGCATGACGACGATCTGGTACTTCGCCGCCGACAGAGGATCGGCTCCCGCCAGCAGCTGGCCGGTCATCATGCCGGGGAACGTCACGATGCCCGCCGCCGACATGTTCGCCAGCACGGGCGTCATGCCCGCCCCGATGGCGGCCTTGAGCGAAGGCGCGGCGGCCTCGCGCGGCGTGGCGCCCAAGGCCGTGAGAGAGAACATCTCGCTTGCGCGCGCATCGAGGTCCGAAAACAACCTGTCGATAGCCACCGCCACGGCGGCCATGGCGTTTCCCATGATCATGCCCACGATGGGAACCACCTGCCGCGCGTTGAACCACGGGTCGGCGTGCACGACGCCCTCCACCACGATGAACCCGACGACCAACGACGACACGAACAGCGACACGAACACGGAGGGGACGAGCCCGGGTATGCGGCTCTTCACCCGCGACACGGCTATCTGGGTGGCGGCTATCACCATGGCGGCCAGCACGAGCGCGACGAGCCACCAGGTTTGGAACTCGAACAGGTACGTCAGCAGGAACCCCGCGGCCAAAAGCTGCATGAAGCAGCGCACCGACGACACGACGATGCGCCTCGTCTGGCCGAGCTCCAACTTCCACGACACGAGCCCGGCCACCAGCATGAGCGCGCTCGCGGAGAACAGCTCGACGTAGCCGATGTCGACGACGCCCCCGCTCACGAGCGCGTCCCTTCCCCGTCGGCGTCGGCGCGCGACGCGTACGACAGCGCCCCGTCGCGCAGCGAGAAGGTGCCGCAGGCCACGCCGTCGGCAGCGCGGTGTCGGATGCGCAGACAGGCCATGCGATCGTCGACGAGCGATTTGGTCAGGCGCCCCACCGCGCGAGCCGACTCGTCGTCGAGCGCGGCGTCCACCTCGTCGAGCAGCAGCACCCGGGGCCGCGTGGCGAACGCGCGCAGCAGCGCGACGCGCGCGGCTTGGCCGCCCGAGAGCTGCGCCGCGTTGCGGCCGAGCTCCACGTCGTGCAAGTCCGCCGCCTCCAGCAGGCGCTCGAAATCGCCGTCGGCCGGCGGCGCCGAGCCCGCGTTCACGGAAAGCGTCCAGGGAAGCAGCAGGTTGTCGCGCACGGTGCCGCCGACGAGCGCCGGCTGCTGCGGCACAAGGCACACGCGGCGGCGCCATTGCACCGGCTCGAACGAGGAGGACGGCGCGCCGTCCAAGAACAGCTCCCCGCCGTCGCGCGCCAGCATGCGGGCACACACGCGCAAAAGCGTGGACTTCCCCGACCCGGACGGCCCCACGAGGTCGTACACGCCGCCGGCTTCGAGCGAAAAGCTCGCGCCCGACAACAACGTCGTGCGCACGCCGGCGCGCAGGTAGGAGACGGTTATGTCCTCGGCTTGGAAAAGGCTCATGGAACCATAGTAGCACCCGGGTCCCGCAACGCATAGGCTGCGGAACCCGAAGCCCGCAGGGCGCGCGCCTACTGCACGCCCTCGATGTGCGGGATGCTGGCGAAGCCGACCTCCAGCTCCTCGTCGGTGGGAACATGGTCGCTCATCTCGCCGCGGTTGTAGGCGTCGTAGGCTTTCATATCGAAATACCCCGTGCCCGTGAGGCCGAACAGAATCGTCTTCTCCTCGCCCGTCTCGGCACAGCGGCGAGCCTCCTCCATGGCCTGGAAGATGGCGTGCGCGCTCTCGGGGGCCGGCAGGATGGTTTCGAGGCGCGCGAACTCGACGGCGGCGGCGAACACGTCGGTCTGCTTCACGGCGACGGCATCCATGTAGCCGTCGTGCTTCAGCTTCGACACGATGGGGCTCATGCCGTGGTAGCGCAAGCCGCCGGCGTGGTCGGGGCTGGGCAGGAAGCCGTTGCCCAGCGTGTACATCTTGGCCATCGGGCAGGTGCGGCCCGTGTCGGCGAAATCGTAGGCGTAGCGCCCGCGCGTGAGCGAGGGGCAGCTGGCGGGCTCGACGGCCACGAAGCGCGTGTCGGGACGCACGCCCTTGATCTTGTCGCGCATGAAGGGAGCCACGAGGCCGGCCAGGTTCGAGCCGCCGCCCGCGCAGCCGATGACCACGTCGGGGTACTCGCCCAGCTCCTCGAAGGCAGCGTAGCTCTCCAAGCCGATGACCGACTGGTGCAGCACCACCTGGTTGAGCACCGACCCCAGCGTGTAGCGGCCCTTGTTGCCGGGAATGTTGAGCGCGCGTTCCACGGCCTCGGAGATGGCCGTGCCCAGCGAGCCCGAGGAGTCGGGATGCTCGGCGAGCATCTTGCGGCCGATCTCGGTGGTATCGGACGGCGAGGGCGTCACGTGCGCATCGAACGTCTCCATGATGTTGCGGCGGAACGGCTTCTGCTCGTAGGAGCACTTCACCATGAACACGTCCAGATTGAGCCCGAAATGCGCCGACGCCTCGGCGAGCGCCGTGCCCCACTGGCCCGCACCCGTCTCGGTGGTGATGCCGTCGAGATCCTGGGCCTTCGCGTAATAAGCCTGGGCGATGGCAGAGTTCAGCTTGTGCGAGCCGGACGTGTTGTTGCCTTCGAACTTGTAGTAGATCTTGGCGGGCGTGCCGAGGGCCTTCTCCAGGTTGTACGCGCGGCACAAGGGCGACGGGCGGTAGATGCGGTACATCTCCAACACCGGTTCGGGGATGTCGACGTAGGCCGTGTCGTCGTCCAGCTCCTGGCGCACCAGCTCGTCGCAGAACACAGGTGCCAGATCCTCAGGTGCCGCGACCTGGCCGTTCGGCAGCCGGATGGGCTCCGGCTTCTCCGGCATGTCGGCCCGCAGGTTGTACCACTGCGTCGGGATCTGGTCTTCGCGCAGGTACAGACGATGCGGTGCTTGTTCGGTCATGGTCGTTTCCTTTCCAATCGGTCGGTCCCGCGGCTTGCCCGCCGCGGATGTTCGCAGTCGGCTTCGGTTCGTGCAGCTCGCACGAAAAGAGCCCCCGGATCTCCGAGGGCTCTTCTGACAAGTATGTGTGCGTGAACAGAAGCCAGGGGACCCGGGATTAATGCGTTCTGCTCCACCACCATGCGCCGATACCCGGCGTCGCGAGGACGCTGGCAGCGCAAACGATGTTGGCGACAGGTTGCAAAGGGGAGCCTTTCATGCTCGGTTTCCGGGTACGCCCGCCAGTATAGCGCGCCGCGCAGCGAAATGCAAAACGCGATTTTGGCCCGAATGCGCCGATAATCGTGCCGCTCGCGCCCGCCTGTTGCGCTGCCGCAGGCGCCTTTGGGCGGTTTTTCGCGCCGCAGACGGCCGATATTTGTTTCCATGGGGTAAATTACCTGGTGCACAGTGCTTTATTGCACTAGAGTATGTTGATACGCTTTTTTGCTAGCATGCGCGAAAGCGTCAGCAAAGTCGCACGACTCGCTGGAGGGCCCCGTTCGACGCGGGGTGCGAGGGAAGGAGAACGACAAATGGAAGAAAGCAAGAACACGTTCAGCAGACGCCAGTTCGTCGAGCTGCTCGGCGTGTCTGCCGCAGGTTTCGGCCTGGTGAGCATGGCGGGCTGCAGCGGCGGCGACACGAGCGCGCCGGCTGCGAGCGGCGGCGACACGACGGGCGGCGGCGCGGCCGACGCCATCACGTACAGCCTTACGGCCGATCCGCGCGCGCTCGACCCGGCGTACTTCGACGACGGCGAGTCCGCAGTGGTCAGCTGCAACATCCACGAGGGCCTGTACCAGTACGGCGCCAAGGATGCGAAGGTCGCCCCGTGCCTGGCAGTCGATCTGCCCGAGATCTCGGACGACGGCAAGGTGTACACCATCAAGCTGCGCGAAGGCGTCAAGTTCCACGACGGCGCCGAGTTCAACGCGGAAGCCGTGAAGAAGTCCATCGAGCGCCAGCTCGAGCCCAACCGCAACTCCGACATGCCCTACGCGTCGTTCGTGTTCGGCGAGAAGGAGGCGGGCAACGGCGTCGAAACCGTCGAGGCCGTCGATCCCACCACCGTGAAGATCACCCTGCGCGCCGCGTCCACCCCGTTCCTGAAGAACCTGGCCATGGCGCTGGCCTCCCCCATCGTGTCCCCTGCGGCAATCGATGCCGCTACCCCCGGCCAGCCCATCGCCGAGCCCAAGGGCACGGGTCCCTACAAGTTCGTCGACTGGACGAAGGGCGCTTCGGTCACCCTCGTGGCTAACGACGAGTACTGGGGAGAAGCCCCGAAGGTCAAGAACCTCGTGTTCAAGATCATCGCCGAGGGCAACACGCGCCTGACCTCGCTCATGAACGGCGAGTGCGACATCATCTCGAGCGTCGACCCCTCGTCGGCCGACCAGGTGACCAGCAACGGCTTCGAGCTGTTCTCCGAGGACGGCATGACCATCAACTACATGGCGTTCAACACCGAGACCGGCCAGTGCACCGATCAGGAAGTGCGCAAGGCCGTCGCCCAGGCCATCAACGTCGAAGAGATGGTGCAGGCCATCTACGGCGATTACGCCACCGTTGCCAACTCGGTCATGCCCACCTGGATGGCTCCGTACGCCAAGGATGTCAAGCAGACGGCGTACGACCCCGAGGCCGCCAAGAAGACCCTGGCCGACAAGGGCATCACCTCGCTGCAGTGCATCACGTACACCACCGCGCGCCCCTACAACCAGAAGGGCGGCAGCCAGCTGGCCAACATGATCCAAGGTTACCTGTCCGAGGTAGGCGTCGACGTGAGCATCACCGAGTACGACTGGACCACCTACAAGACCAAGGTGCAGACCGATCCCTACGATATCTGCTTCTATGGCTGGACGGGCGACAACGGCGATCCGGACAACTTCATGAACCTCTTGGCCGACACGAACTGGTCCATGAACGTGGCGCACTTCCAGGACGACGAGTACAAGGCCCTCATCGCTCAGGGCGTCGACACGCCCGACGGCGATGAACGCGACGCCATCTACCTCAAGTGCGAGGAAATGGTTGCCGAGAAGCAGCCGTGGGTGCTGATCTCCCACTCCAAGAACCTGCTGGGCATCAACCCGAAGGTCAAGGACTTCTACTACCATCCGACGGGCGTCGCCTTCTTCAAGGGCGTGTCCAAGGAAGCGTAAGCCTCTCGCTTCGCGCGGACGGGGCCGCTCGGCGTCGAGCGGCCCCTTTTTTGGGTTCTATTACCGCTCGGCATGGCGTTCTTGCCGTCAAACGAGAGCAAGTGCGCTACACTGTCATGCGATCTTTTTCGATCCACGACTGCACGTTCGGGCGAAACCGGACGCGCGCTCGAAGCCGAAGGCACTGCCTCCGGCTTCATTCCTGTTCGCTCGGCGCCGACACGCCGCCCGGACGGATCCCGGTAAAGAAAGGAGCAGCAGTTGCTCAAATACATCCTCAAACGAATCCTCATGGTGATTCCCGTTTTGCTGGGTGTGACAGTCATCATCTTTCTCATCACACGCGTGTTGGCCCCGGACCCGGCTCCGGTGGTTCTGGGCGAGCACGCAACGACCGAGGCGATGGCGGCATGGCGCGCCGACAACGGGCTGGACGATCCCATCTGGCTGCAGTACATCAACTTCATCGTCGGCGCGCTCCAAGGCAATCTGGGCACGTCGTACTACACCCACCAGCCGGTCACGGCTGAGATCGCGGCGCGTTTCCCCGCCACCGCCGAGCTGGCCATCTGCGCCATCATCGTGGCGTCGATCGTCGGCGTGGCCTTGGGCGTGCTGGCGGCAGTGAAGAAGAACAAGGCGGCCGACAACGTGAGCATGCTCATCGCGCTCGTCGGCGTATCGATGCCCATCTTCTGGTCGGGCATCCTGCTTATCCTGCTGTTCTCGGGCATCCTGCACTGGCTGCCGTCGAGCGGCCGCGTGTCGCCCCTCCTGCAACCGTCGGGAGGAACCGGATTCTTCATTCTCGACACCATCATGCAGGGCAACTGGGCCGGCCTCGCCGACGTGCTGGTGCACCTCATCCTGCCCACGTTGGCGCTGTCGCTGTACTCCATGGCCATCATCACGCGCATGACGCGCTCCAGCATGCTGGAGACGCTGAACGCCGACTACATCCGCACCGCGCGCGCCAAAGGCCTGTCGAAGGGCTCCGTCAACATCAAGCACGCGCTGCGCAACGCCATGCTGCCCGTGTCCACGGTCATCGGCCTGCAGTTCGGAAGCCTCTTGGGCGGCGCGCTGCTCACCGAGACGGTGTTCGCATGGCCCGGCATCGGCAAGTTCGCCGTCGACTGCGTGCTGAAGAGCGACTTCCCCGTCGTCCAGGGCATCGTGCTTCTGGTGGCGGTCATCTTCGTCATCATGAACCTCGTCGTCGACATCGTGTACGCCTACCTCGATCCCCGCATCAAGTACGGCGCGAAGGAAGAGGGGTGATCCGCATGGCGAAGAACAAGCTGCTCGCCACGGAGCCGGCCGGCGATGCCGCGCTGCTGAACGGCCAACCGGTCAAGGAGAAGCACGAGAGCATCTGGAAAGACGTGTTCGCGGGCATCGTGTCCAACAAGGCGTCGCTCGTCAGCGGCATCTTCATCCTGATCCTGGCCGCCATCGCCATCGTCACGAAGCTGGCTCCCGGCATCCTGCCCTACGACCCGTACGCGCAGAACCTCGGCGAATCGCTGCTGGGGCCCTCGGCGCAGCACTGGTTCGGCACCGACATCCAAGGCCGCGACATCTTCTGCCGCGTGCTCGTGGGCACGCAGATCACGCTGACCGTGGGCCTGGCCGCCGTGGCCATCTCGCTCACCGTGGGCGTCATCCTGGGCTCCATCGCCGGCTACAAGGGCGGCAAGTGGGACACCGTCATCATGCGCATCATGGACATGATGCTGGCCATCCCCTCCATCCTTCTGGCCATCGCCATCATGGCGGCGCTCGGGCCCGGCATCGAAAAGGCGGTCGTGGCCATCGGATTGGTGGCCATCCCCGAATACGCGCGCATCGTGCGCTCCGAGATCCTCTCCATCAAGGAGAACGACTACGTGGCCGCCGCGCGCGTCATCGGCGATTCCAACTTCAAGATCGTGTTCAAGCACGTGCTTCCCAACGTGCTGCCGTCCATCATCGTCCGCGCCACGCTGGGCATCTCCACGGCCATCCTCGACGCAGCCGCCCTCGGCTTCCTCGGCTTGGGCGTGCAGCCGCCTGCCGCCGAATGGGGCGACATGCTGGGCCGCGGACGCAACGAGCTGTTCCGCGCGCCTTGGCTCATGATATTCCCCGGCCTGGCCATCACGCTGACCGTGCTCGCGTTCAACCTCCTGGGCGACGGCGTGCGCGACGGTCTCGACCCCAAAGCAAGGAAGAGGTGATCCCGTGCTTCTTTCGGTGAAGAACCTCTCAACGGAGTTCCCCGTCAAGAAGGGTATCGTCCGCGCCGTCGAAGACGTGAGCTTCGACGTGGACCAAGGCGAGATCCTGGCGATCGTGGGCGAGTCGGGTTCCGGCAAGTCCGTGACCAGCCTGTCCATCATGGGTCTTTTGGCCGAGCCGGGACACGTGGCCGGCGGCTCCCTGGAGTTCGAAGGCAAGGACCTCGCAACCCTGTCCGAGAAGCAGTACCGCGAACTGCGCGGCAACGACATGGCGATGATCTTCCAGGAGCCCATGACCTCGCTCAACCCGGTGTACCGCGTGGGCAACCAGATCGTGGAGGCCATCCGCACCCACGAGAAGGTGTCGAAGGCCGAGGCGAAGGACCGTGCCGTCGACCTGTTGCGCAAGGTGGGCATCCCCAGCCCCGAGGCACGCATCAACGACTACCCGCACCAGATGTCGGGCGGCATGCGCCAGCGCGTTATGATCGCCATGGCGCTGGCCTGCAACCCGAAGCTGCTCATCGCCGACGAGCCGACGACGGCCCTCGACGTGACCATCCAGGCGCAAATCCTCGATCTTCTGCGCCGCCTGCGCGACGACACGGGCATGGCCGTGCTGCTGATCACGCACGATCTGGGCGTGGTGTCGGAGACGGCCGACCGCGTGGTGGTCATGTACTGCGGCCAGGTGGTGGAGGAAGCCGAGGTCCGCACGCTGTTCGACCACCCGATGCACCCCTACACGCTGGGCCTGCTGAAGTCCATCCCCCGCCTGGAGGACGACGATTCGAAGCGCCTGTACATGATCAAGGGCATGGTGCCGAACCCGTTGGAGATGCCGCCGGGCTGCCACTTCTCGGACCGCTGCGACTCCTGCATGGACATCTGCCGCACGAAGGTTCCCGAGCTTGTGGACGTCGACGGCCATAAGGTGCGCTGCTTCCTGTACGAGAGCGCCGACGGCGAAGTGAAGAGCGAGGAAGCCATCGCCCGAGCCGAGGCCGAGGCGCTGGCCGACGTCGAAGCGGCGCGCGAGGTGGAGACCGCCGAGGCGCTGTTGGCTGCCGAAGATCTGCGCGAGGCGGAGATCGAGGAGATCGAGAAGGAAGAGGAGGCGAGCCGATGAGCGAGAACACCGCGAGCAACGCGACCGCGTCCGCGCAAGCGGGCGCGGTCGAGCAGGACATCCTGCTCGACGTCCAGCACCTCACGAAGCGTTTCGCCGCAGACACGAACTTCTTCGGCAAGGCGACCTCCTACGTGCAGGCCGTGGACGACGTGAGCTTCCAAATCCGCAAGGGAGAGGCGTTCGGCCTGGTGGGCGAATCGGGCTGCGGCAAAACCACCGTAGGCAAGATGCTGGTGAACCTGCTGAAGCCCACGTCGGGCAAAATCGTCTTCGACGGCAAAGAGCTGACGGCGATGAAGCCGGCCGAGCGCAAGCAGTACTGCAAAGACATCCAGCTGATCTTCCAGGATCCCTACGCGTCGCTCAACCCGCGCATGCGCATCGGCGACATCATCGCCGAGCCCATCATCACGAACAACATACTGCCGAAAGACCAGGTGGAGGATCGCGTGAACGAGCTGTTAGAGCGCGTGGGCCTGGCGAACTACATGCGCAACCGCTACCCCCACGAGTTCTCGGGCGGCCAGCGCCAGCGCGTGGGCATCGCGCGCGCCCTGGCCGTGAACCCGAAGCTCATCGTGTGCGACGAGCCGGTGTCGGCATTGGACGTGTCCATCCAAGCGCAGGTGTTGAACCTGCTGGACGAGCTTAAAGAGCAGTTCGGCCTGACGTACCTGTTCATCGCCCACGGCCTGAACGTGGTGAAGCACGTGTCCGACCGTGTAGGCGTCATGTATCTGGGCAAGATGATGGAGATCGCCCCCAAGAAGGCGCTGTACGCCGATCCGCTGTCGCCGTACACGCAGGCGCTGCTGTCGGCCATCCCGTCGGTCGACCCCGCCGCCAAGAAGGAGCGCATCATCCTGGAAGGCGACGTGCCCTCGCCCATCGACCCGCCGCCGGGCTGCCGCTTCGCCAGCCGCTGCTTCGCGAAAGTGAACGGCTGCGACGAGGTCATGCCTCCTTTGGTCGAGGTGAAGCCCGATCATTGCGTGGCCTGCCACCGCTACGACAAAGGCGGCCCCGGGACGGCCGTGATCTGACAACGAGAACCTCGCCGCCCCTGCGCGATCGAACCGCCTCCCATTTCTCGGACATGAGAAATGGGGGGCTTTTTCATGACCGGGCGCTTTCTTTGCGAATGCACGTCAAGAGCGCGTCAACAGCTGGCGAAGGCCGGGGGTCACGGGGAACTCAAAGGCGCGCTTCGTGCGGACGCACTTCAAAAACCCAAGGTCGACGAGACCGTACAGGTCGGCACGCGCCGTGGCGTAAGCGACCTTGTGGGTTTTCTGATGCGACTCGATGCGAAACACCGCCTCAGGATTGCTGAGGGCCATCTGCAGCACGGAGCGCTGCCGATGATTGACGTCTACGTCGTTTCGCAGCGCGCGCACGAACGCCTCATCACGTTTGAGCATGCGTTTGAGCTCCGCTTCGACCTCGTCCAGCTTCTTGCGCACCAAACCAGTCGCCACGTCGATGTGGATGGTGTAGTCGACCTCGCCGTCAACGAGGACAGCGGCGTCTTTCACCAGCGACATGACGGCGGGCGGGCGAAGGATGCCGCTTTCCCAGGCGCCCATAGGCTTCACGATGGGCACGTACGCCAACACGGGCCGTTCCGTCTTCCTGAACAACAGCTTCATCATGAGCGAGCACACGGCGCCGTTCCAATCCGGCAGCGGGTGCACGCTCATGAACAGGTGGCGGACGCCCAAGGCCAGCAACAGCGGATGCTCGGCATACGTTTCGCTATTCTCCTCGATGATCTTCGACACGAGCGCGAGCGCCGCAGAGCGATCGAGCGGCTTGCGCTTCCACAAGCGGGAACCCTGTCGCGACGAACGGGTGACCTGGCGCTCCACGCCGCGCGAAACCCGTTCGTACACCTCGAGGACGATCTCGGGCGTGCAAGGCCTTCCGGCAAGCTCCTCAAGATGCCAGGCGGTTCGATGCCAGTTCAAAAGGAGGCGCTCTTCCGAGGTTTCCGGGTCGCGCTCGGAAAGCAGCACCTCGCGCGCCTTCTCGTAACCGATGGACAAACCGTCCTCTTTCAGCGTCGCAACGGCCTCGTCCACGTGCGCCTCTACCAGAAAGTACGTGGCGTTGCGCGAACGCACGGCCAAATCGAGCCACGACCCTGCATGGCAGCGCTTGTCGATATCGTCGAGGTTCGCCACGATCGAGCGCGTGGGATAGTACCAACCGCGCCGCCCTTCCCCATCGCGAAACGGCAGTTCGACGGCCGTCTGGCGCCGCAGCGCGTTGAGGATGTCCCACGCCTGCTCGCGCGAGACGCCCTCCGGCATGGCAAGCATTTCGAACTCTTCGCGCGTCAGCGGACGCTCGTCCGCCAACACGCGCAGGCCGCAGAACACCGGATCCTTCAAAAGCGAGATCATCTGCCGCACCGTCGCATCGGACATGGCGGCCGTCTTCGTGTCCACCAGATCGCCCCTCCTCGATTTGATAGATTTTGATAGTTCATGATACGTGCTTCTCGTTCGAATGCCAACAAGGGAACGGACAACGGTGGCAAGAGGTTTGAACTGGTATTTCTTCGGGGCTTCCCCGCTTTTCGCACTTCGGGAAAGCCTCAGATAACTATCAATTTTCCAGATATTGACAGTTAAATCGATGGCCGCGTACCCTTTTCGCCAGGCGCAAGCCGAAAGGGAGGAACAATCGACAACATCATGAAAGGGAGTGGGATCATGAGCGATGGAAAGCGCATGACGCGAAGGGGATTCGTAGGAGCGGCGCTCGCCGGCACTATGGGCGTTGCGGCGTCCTCGTTCTTGGCCGGATGCAGCGCACCGACGTCCTCGAGCAATTCGCAGGAGTGGGATCAGGAAGCCGATGTCGTGGTGGTGGGAGCAGGCGGGGCCGGACTCGCGGCTGCCATCGAAGCCGCGAACGCGGGTGCGAGCGTGCTGCTGCTCGAGAAAGCCAGCGCCGTCGGAGGCGACTCCGCGCTGAGCGACGGCATCTTGGGCGGCTGGGGCACCAAACTGGCGAAAGAGCAGGGCATCGACGCCGACGCCGACGACGTGTACCGCTGGTTCACGCGTCATCCCGAATGGTACGGACCGAAGGATCCCGCCATCGCGCGCGTGCTGGCCGACAAGAGCGGAGAGACGATCGATTGGCTGCAGGAGATGGGCGTGCCTTTCCTGAAGGAAGTAGGGCCGCTGTTCGGGTACACCGAACTGCCGGTCATCCACCATGTCGATGGCAAGGGCGCCGAGATGGTGCGCGTGCTCGCCGAGACGGCCGAAAAAGCCGGCGTGGGCACGCTCACCGACACCTCGGCAACGAAGCTGGTCGCCGACGCCGACGGACGCGTCATCGGCGTGGAGGCGGTTCAGAAGAAGAACCCCGTGCGCATCAAGGCGAACAAAGGCGTGGTCATGGCAACAGGCAGCTTCGCCGGAAGCACGGCCATGATCGGTCAGATGAACGCCGAATGCGCCAACCTGCTGCCGGGCTCGAACCCCGGAGCCACGGGCGACGGCCTGGTCATGGCCATGGAGCTGGGCGCCTACACCACGCGCGTCTCGGACATGCCGCTGATGAGCTCGTTGGCAGGCCTTGAATCGGGCAGCATCGTCAACATCAACTACGGGATGCGCCTGCCGGGGCTCTGGCTCGATGCCGAAGGCCAACGCTTCTTCGACGAATCGACCCCCTACGAAAACCCCAACGGGCACCGCGCCATCGTGCGCAAGCAGAACGAGCAGGGATCGCCGGTCATCGCGTTGCTGGGAACCACGCCCGAGCTGGACGCCATGCAGGCCACGTACCCGCTGAAATGGGCCACCGCCGACACCGTAGAGGAAGTCGCCGGCATGGTAGGCCTCGACGGCGCGAAGGCGAAGGCCACCGTCGAGCGCTATAACGGCTTCTGCGAAGCGGGCAAGGACGAGGACTGCGGAACTCCCGCCGACAAGATGGTGCCCATGACCGGCCCCTTCTACGCAGCTCCTATCGCCGTGAGCACCTCGGTCACCGTCGGCGGCTTCAAGACGAACGAGCAGGCTCAGGCCCTCAGGCTCGCCTTGGCTTCCAGCGGCTCGCTGACCGAACCGATCCCCGGCCTGTACGCCGCCGGCGTGGTATGCGAGTGGAACTGCGCCGCCGGAGCCACGGTGCTCAGCGCGATGACGCTCGGCCGCATCGCGGGTCGAAGCGCCGCTGCGGAGGCCTCCGCAGCCTAGCGGCATCGGACAATCGCCCCCTCCCCTTCGAGAGGCCTGCCTGCTTGGGCGGGCCTCTCGCCCCGCATGAGCGCCTTGGGCTTAACCGGTGTGCAACGATTCTCCGGATCGTCGGCGAACCCTGACGACGATGCGACCTGTTCGCGCTATCATAGACGTCGACACACGAACTCGCGCTCGACGGCCGATTATCGGTATCGAGCTCATCCGGAAAGGCGGCATTGCATGGACCTTGCTCCCGAGCAGAAGCTGCACGGATTCACCGTGCGCACGCGCGAAGAACTTCCCGAGATCGACGGCACGGCGTACGTGCTCGACCACGACAAGAGCGGCGCGCAGCTGCTGTACCTGCGAAACGACGACAACAACAAGGCGTTCTCCATCGCGTTCAAGACGCCGCCCGCCGACGACACGGGCGTGTTCCACATCCTGGAGCACTCGGTGCTGTGCGGCTCGGACAAGTTTCCCGTCAAGGAGCCGTTCGTCGACCTGCTGAAAAGCTCGATGCAGACGTTTCTGAACGCCATGACCTTCCCCGACAAGACGATGTATCCGGTGGCCAGCACGAACGACCAGGACTTGCTGAACCTCGCCGACGTGTACCTCGACGCGGTGCTGCACCCGGCCATCTACCGTAAACGCGCCATCTTCGAACAGGAGGGCTGGCACTACGAGCTGGGCGGCGACACGGAAGCCGAAGCGGGCGACTCCGTTGCAGGCGACGCCGTGGCCGCCACGGAAGCCGCCGACGGGTCTGCGCGCCTCGTGCTGAACGGCGTGGTGTACAACGAGATGAAGGGCGCGCTGTCCGATCCGAATTCGGTGCTGTACGACGAGCTGCAGGCGGCGCTGTTCCCCGACACGGCCTACCGCTTCGAGTCGGGCGGCACGCCGCGCGCCATCCCCGACCTCACCTACGAGCAGTTCCTGGAGGAGCACCGCCGCCACTACCGCCTGGACAACAGCTACCTCACGTTGTACGGCGATCTCGACCTGGACGGCATGCTGGCCTTCCTCAACGAACGCTACCTGTCCCCCGTCGCCGACGAGCAGGCGGCCGCGACGGGCATCGGCTCCGAGGGCGCGCCTCTCGGCCCCCACGAGCTGCGCGAGCAGGCGCCCGTACGCGCGCTGGGCGTGAAGAGGAACATGGCTACCGCGCCCGAGAACGCGTGCGCCGGGCTGGGCTACGTCATCGGCAACGCGTGCGAGCGCACGCGCATGACGGCCGTGGACATCCTCATCGACGCCATCGCAGGCTCGAACGAGGCGCCGCTCAAGCGCGCCCTGCTGGACGCGGGGCTGGCGGCCGACGCTACGGCGTTCTTCGCCGACTCGCTGCTGCAGCCGTTCGCGGTCATCCAGCTGCGCGGACTGGAGGAAGGCGGTGCCGAGCGTTTCCGCCCGGTCGTGGAGGAAACGCTGCGCAAGCTGGCCGACGGAGGGCTCGACCGCACGCTCGTGGAGGCGTCGCTGTCGCGCGCCGAGTTCGTCATGCGCGAGCGCGAGTACGGCATGCCCGACGGCGTAGCGCTGGCGATGAGCTCGCTGGCGGGCTGGCTGTACGACGACGATGCGGCCACGTCCTACCTCAAGTACGAGGACGACTTCGCGTTTCTGCGCAAAGCGCTGGACGAGGGGTATTTCGAGCGGCTGATCCGCGAGGTGTTCCTGGACAGCGACCATATGGCCGAGGTGGAGATCGTGCCGGTCGACGGCGACGAGGACGCCTACGAGGAGGAGCGCCTGGCCGCCGTCGAAGCCGCCATGACTCCCGAGGACTACGTTCGCGTGGCCGACGAGGAGGCCGCGCTGCGCCGCTTGCAGGAGGAGCCCGACTCGCCCGAAGCTTTGGCCGTGCTGCCGCGCCTGTCGGTAGCCGACATAAAGGACGCTCCCGAGGAGCCCGCGTACGGCCCGGTAGAAGACGCGTCTGTTCCTACGCTGCGCCACGACGTTCCCACGCGCGGCATCGCCTACGCCTACCGCTACTTCGACCTCGACCGCGTCGCGTTCGACGAACTTCCTTACGTGGCCGTTCTGGGCCTCGTGCTGGGCAAGCTGGGAACCGCACGACATACCGCCTCCGAGCTGGACACGCTCGTCAACGGCAAGCTGGGCAACCTCACGTTCTTCGCCGAGATTTACGAGAGCGAGACCGACCCCGCTGCCCTGGCTCCGAAGTTCGTCGTCAGCTCCAGCGCTCTGACCGAGAACGTGCGCGAGCTGGCCGAGCTGCCCCGCGAGATCATGCTGGAGACCGACTTCTCCGACACGGGCAAGATCAAGGACGTGCTGCAGCAGCGCCGCATCGGCATGGAGCAGGGCTTCGCGAACGCGGGGCACGCCAGCGCCATGGCGCACCTGGCCTCGTACTACCTGCCGGCCGGCGTGGTGCGCGAGCAGCTGGGCGGCGTCGGGTTCTACCGCTTCCTCAAGCAGCTGCTGGCCTCGTTCGACGAGCGCGCCGAAGAGGTGTCCGCGCGCCTGGCCGACCTCGCCGCGCGCCTGTTCGCCGACGACGCTCTGACGCTGAGCTTCACCGGCACGGACGGCGACTACGAGCGCTTCCTGGCCGCAGGCGCCGCGCTCGGCCGCACGCGCCCCGCTGACGGCGTGCGCTTGATCGCGCCCGACCCCGTGGCGCTCAATGAGGCGTTCATCGTGCCCACCGACGTGTGCTATGCGGCCCAGGGCTTCGACCGCCGCGCCTTCGACGCGGGCTACACGGGCGCCTGGCAGGTGGCCGCGCGGGCGCTTTCCTACGACTACCTGTGGAACGAGGTGCGCGTGAAGGGCGGCGCGTACGGGGCGGGCTTCCAGACGGCGCGCACCGGCAATCTGCGCTTCTACTCGTATCGCGACCCGCACCTCGACGACACGCTGGCCCACTTCGCCAGGGCTTCCGAGTGGTTGGCCAAGTTCGACCCCGCCGCCGAGGCGATGGAAGGCTACGTGGTGAGCACCGTGGCCGGGTTCGACACCCCGCTCAAGGCGCGCGCCCTCGTGCGGCGCCAGGACGGCGACTTCTTCGGCGGACGCACGCCCGAGAGCCGTGCCGCCACGCGCGCCCAGATGATCGACGCGGACGCCGCTGCGCTGCGCGCGCTGGCCGGGCCCATCGCCGAAGCCGTCGCGATGAACGCCGTGTGCGTGTTCGGCAGCAAGGACATCATCGAGGCGTCCGATGCCGGCCTTGCGGTTATCGACCTGCTGAACGAGTAGGCCCGCGACGTAAACAGAGCGCTTCGACCGCGGCCCCGACGCAGACGCCGGGGCCGCCTCGCGCCCAGCCCCTTTCGCACGCAACCGCGACAGCGCGTCACGGCGATCACGGACCGAGGCCGGAATGGCAACAATGCATCGAATTCGGAATACGCGCGGGGGTCGAAAGCGCGAATAGCGGCCCTGCTATGGTGTCGCGCATTTTGCGACCAGGCATTCCGTCGAAAGGAACCCCTCGGGCTCTCCGCAACGCAGCCCTGAGAGTTCCGAATTCGATGCATTATCGCCACCCGAACCCCTGCCGGATGCTCGCACGCCGGCCTTTGCCTGGCAAGCCCTGAAAATCGTACTTCCGAAGCACACGTCCTCGCGCTTGAGCTAGAATAAGCGGTTGGAACCGAGTGCGTGCGAAGCGATTGGATCCGGGGGTCGTCCCGGCCGTTGACGGCCGAGGCGGACGCGCCTGTCGCCGAGCATGCGGCCGCGCTTGACCGAGCGCCGCAATAATGATAGTAATACAGTATCAAATAGACGAGAAGAATACGGAGAGCTGCTGTTATGCTGGAACTCAAGAACCTCACCTTCGAGGTGCCGCTTGCGGACGGATCGAAGGAAACGAAGCGCATCATCGACGATCTGTCGCTCACCATCCCCGACGGCCGCTTCACGGTTATCACCGGCCCGAACGGCGGGGGCAAGTCGACGCTGGCCAAGCTCATCATGGGCGTCGAGCGCGCGACGAGCGGCCAGATCCTGCTGGACGGCGAGGACATCACCGACCTGTCCATCTCCGAGCGCGCCAAGAAGGGCATCGGCTACGGTTTCCAACAGCCCGCACGCTTCAAGGGCATGAAGGTGAAGAAGCTGCTGGACATCGCGGCCGGCAAGAAGCTGCCGATGCTCGCGTGCAACGAGTACCTGGCGAAGGTGGGCCTGTGCTCGGCCAGCTACCTCACGCGCGAGGTGGACAAGAACCTGTCCGGCGGCGAGGTGAAGCGCATCGAGATCGCCACCATCCTCGCGCGCGACCCGAAGCTGGCCATCTACGACGAGCCCGAGGCGGGCATCGACCTGTGGAGCTTCGACCGCCTGACCGAGACGTTCCGCGACATCCACGAGGCGCGCGACGGCCGCTCCATCGTGATCATCTCGCACCAGGAGCGCATCATCCAGCTGGCCGACGAGATCGTGCTTCTGCGCGACGGCAAGGTTGCCGAGACGGGCACGCCCGAGGAGCTCATGCCGAAGCTGGGCTTCGTGGCGAAGGGCATCCCCGGCTGCCAGCTGAGCACCCCCACCGAGCTGCACCTCACGGAGATCGCCACCACCTGCTAACCCGCCCACGCCGCGCTGCGAATGTTTCACGTGAAACATTCGTTCGCGTTCACGCACGCGGCAGCTGCACGAAGCCGCCGCTTTGAACCAGAAGGAGGCCATCATGGCTGTTGATCTTTCCCCCATCGACGAGAGCCTGCTCGCCGAGATCGCCAACATACACGGCATGCCGAAAGGCGCGTTCAACATCCGCAAGGACGGCGAGCTCGTCGAGCGCCACTCCTCGGCGAACATCGAGATCGCCACGAAGACGGACAACCCCGGCATCGACATCCGCATCAAGGCCGGCACGAAGGGCGAGACGGTGTACATCCCGGTCATCGTCACGCAGGCGGGCCTGAAGGACGTCGTGTACAACACGTTCTACATCGAGGACGACTGCGACGTGACCATCATCGCCGGCTGCGGCATCCACAACGAGAGCCACCAGGCCTCCGAGCATGACGGCATCCATACCTTCTACTGCGGCAAGAACAGCCGCGTGAAGTACGTGGAGAAGCACTACGGTGAAGGCACCGGCACCGGCGAGCGCATCCTCAACCCCGTGACCAACGTGATCATGGACGAGAATTCCAGCTGCGAGATGGAGCTCACACAGCTGCGCGGCGTGTCGTCCACCGTGCGCGACACGAACGCCGAGCTGGGCGCGGGCGCGAAGCTGGTGCTGACCGAGAAGCTGCTGACCCACGACGACCAGGTGGCCACCTCGAACATGAAGGTGGAGCTCAAGGGCGACGATTCCAGCGTGCAGGTAATCTCGCGCTCGGTGGCGCAGGACAACTCCAAGCAGATCTTCAACCCGCTGGTCATCGGCGAGGCGCAGTGCCGCGGCCACGTGCAGTGCGACGCCATCCTCATGGGCACGGCGAAGGTGACCGCCATCCCCGGCATCGAGGCCGCCCACGAGGACGCCCTGCTGGTGCACGAGGCCGCCATCGGCAAGATCGCCGGCGACCAGATCACGAAGCTCATGACCCTGGGGCTGACCGAAGAGGAAGCCGAGCAGGAGATCCTCGAGGACTTCCTGAACTAGCCGGTTCCGTCGGCCGCGCGGCCGCCGGAACGACCCGGCACTGCGAAGGCCCCCGGCATCCGGCCTTGCCCCTTGTGCGCCGCTCGGCGCGTACCGAAGTACGCTTGGCAGCGCAGCGGGACAACTCCGAACGCCGGGGGCCTTCTCGCTGCCTTGCTGCGCCAACCCGCGAGGCGTTGTTCTCCCTCCAAATGCCGCGCGGATGTTTCACGTGAAACATTTGTTTGCTCGAACGAGTGTTTCACGTGAAACACTCTGACGAAGCGCTACGACGCGGAGCGGCGGAGCGGGTTGCTACGCGTCGTAGCGCTGCACGAAGTGGAGGATGACGGCGGCGCTCGTGGGGGTACAGCGCTCGCCTTCCAGCTTGCGATCGCACGTGGGGATGCCGCGGGCGATGATGGCGGCGGTGGCCGGCGCGGGGATGGGCAGCTCGCCGTGGGCGCATCGCA
The DNA here is from genome assembly GCF_009875595.1 of Eggerthella sp. BIOML-A1. Taxonomy (NCBI): domain Bacteria; kingdom Bacillati; phylum Actinomycetota; class Coriobacteriia; order Eggerthellales; family Eggerthellaceae; genus Eggerthella; species Eggerthella sp. BIOML-A1. Next base: position 367,070 of record NZ_WWRZ01000004.1, read on the forward strand.
CGGTGCCGCTGCCGGTCTGCACGCGGGTGGCCGCGATCTCGTCCGGGTCGAGCGCCTCCACGGCCAGGCAGATAGCGAGCACGTTGCGCAGCGCCTCGCCGTTGCCCACTTCGTGGAAGTGCGTCTCCTCCACCGCACAGCCGTGCGCCGTCGCCTCGGCCTCGGCGAGGATGCGGTAGACGGCGCGCATGTCGTCCTTCGCCCGCTCGCTCGCATCGAGCGCATCGATGGTGGCGTTCACCTCGCCCAGGTCGTGATGATGCCCGTCGGGCACGCCGGCCGCTTCGGCGGCCTCCAGCACCTGCGCGCGCCGCTCTTCGGGCAGTTGCAGCAACGCCTCGGCCAGCAGGTGCCGCCGCGTGGCGTTCTCTTCCAAGTTCCAAACCAACGTCGTCATGCCGTCCTCGCTTTCACATGGTTGATCATATGGGCCTGGTAGCCCGCGCCGAAGCCGTTGTCGATGTTGACGACGGACACGCCCGAGGCGCACGAGTTCAGCATGGCCAGCAGGGCCGCGACGCCGCCGAAGCTGGCGCCGTAGCCCACGCTCGTGGGCACGGCGATCACCGGGCACGACGCGAGACCGCCCACCACGCTGGCCAGCGCGCCCTCCATGCCCGCCACCGCCACCACGACGCTGGCCCGCGCGATGTCGTCGGCATGCGCCAGCAAGCGATGGATGCCGGCCACGCCCACGTCGTACAGGCGCACCGCTTCGTTGCCCAGCATCTCGGCCGTCACGGCGGCTTCCTCCGCCACCGGAAGGTCGCTCGTGCCGGCGGCGGCTATCACGATAGGCCCGTTGCCGTCGGGCTCGGGCGCCTCGCCCAGGATGCCGAGACGCGGTCCTTGGCGGTAAGCGAACGCGAGAGGGCACGCGCCTTCCAGGGCACGTTCGACCGCGGCGGCCTTCTCGGCGTCGAGCCGGGTGACCAGCACGCGCTCCTGCCCGTTCTCCACGAGCGCGCGGCACACGCCCGCTATCTGCTCGGCCGTCTTGCCCGCACCGTACACCACCTCCGACACGCCCTGGCGCATGCCGCGATGGTTGTCCACCGTCGCGTAGCCCAGCTCCGTGAACGGGGCGATGCGCAGCGCCTGCTCGGCCTCGTCGACGGCGGTCTCGCCCGCCGCGACGCGCTCGAGCAGCTCGCGCAGTTGTCGTTGCTCCATGTTCAACCTCCGTCATGATACCGATCGTCGACCATTGAACCACTTGGAGCGCACTCCAAGTCAAGCGCTTCTCCTTCCCCGTCATAAAGAAAGCCCCGGACGCACGATGTCGGCGTTCCAGGGCTTTCGAACGTTCGGGAGGATCTCGGCTCTAAGCAGCGACGTCTCCAGGCTGCACGGCGTTCTCGCCCGCGTTCACCTCGTCGCCGGCACCCGTGCCTTCGTCGGCAGGAGCAGCGTCCCCGTCAGCGTTCTCGCCTTCGCTCTCGTCTTTCGGCTCCTTCGAAGCAACGGTCGCGCCCGCGTCCGTGGACTTGGTGGCGCCGGCAGTCAGCGGCGTGGACGAAAGGTCGAGCGCGGTACCCAGCCACTTCGTCTCGATGACGCCGATGGTGCCGTTGCCGGTCAGCGTGGCGAGGGCTTCGGAGACCGCTTGCTTGAGATCGGTGTTCGCATCCGACACGCCCACGCCGTAGCCGCCCGCCTGCTGCATGAGCGCCACGATATGCACGTCGTCGCCCGCGCTGTGCGCCGCGTACGTCCCGATGATGGCATCGGCCGCCACGTACTGCACCTGGCCCGAGGCCAGCTCGGCGAACGCGCTCTTGAGGTCGTCGGTCGTGGAGAAGGTTGCCTTGTCGAATTCGTTCGTCACCGCCCAAGCGCTCTTCGACGACACCTGCGCGGCGATCTTCGTCTCGACGACGTTCGTGGGAACCTGCGTGTTGGACGGCGCGGAGAACAACGCCACGGCCGTAGGCAGGTACGCGTCAGACTTCCAGAACGAGGTGCTGCTGTCGGACTTGTCGATGCCCATGACGATGTCGACCGTTCCCTCTTTGAGGGCCGATTCGGCATCCGATCCCACGTTGACGACCTCAAGCTTCAGCCCGAAGCTGTCAGCCAGCGCCGCCGCCACGTCCACGTCGATGCCGACGATTTTGGACGAGGAGGAAGGCTGTCCCGCCAGGGGCTGGTTGTCGGTGTTCACACCGACGCGCAGCGTACCGTCCTTGCCGATGGTCGGCGAGGACAGCGTGGGCGTCTTCTCGGGGGGAGTGTAGCTCTGCTGCGATGAGCAGCCCGTCAGAACGACGAGCAGGGCCGCCATGCACGCGACCGCCATGCAGCAGGACGCGAGCGTTTTATAACGCTTCATAACCGGTGAGCCTCCATCTAGCTTGATGTTCATGCTGCCTCTTTCGACTGACCTAGTCTTTGCCCCCACACTCGCGCACTGGAACTCAGCTTGCGCCTTGCCCTCTCGCCCGTCGCAACCGGATGTCGCGATACTCAGGCGGTGCGGCTTACCTCTAGGATACGCCATGATCGTCGCGCGGAGACCGCGCGGCTTACGTGGGTCCTTTCGACCGCATCTGCCGTGGACTGAGGTTGAAAAACCCGCAACTACAGACTCGAAAGAAGCGTCACTCAGTGTACCAGATCATGAAAACACCTGAAAGCCGAGCCGCACAATCCGCGAGAAACGCGCGGACGCCGCCGAAAAGGCTCCAGGCGGGCACGCCGTCCGAACGCCGGACACGATGAGGGGACGCCGCTCCTTCGAGGCTCCGCGCGTCGAAAGGCCTGCAAGGCCCTGTGAAGCGCGCATGCTTTCGCGACGCCGGCCAGGCCTGCGGCGCACATGCGAGAAGCGCGCGAGAAACGAGGGGAAAGCGCGTGGAAACGACGCTGGATCGGCGTGGAATCCGCGCGAGAACGGCGGGTGCCGGACATGAGAGCGCCGTGTGCGGCGCGTGGAAGGCTCCGTGCTATCCTCGTAGGATGACGATCGCCCGCACAACCCTCGCCCTCGCCCCCGCACGCCCGACCGCACGGGAAGCAGGCGCATGCCCGCGCGTTCCCCGCCGCGAGCGTCTGCTGAGGACGGTGGGCCTCTACGGGCGCGGAGCCGCCGAGGCCATCGCCGAGACGCTGTGGCCCACGCGCTGCGCCGTATGCGACACCCCGGGCGAGGTGCTGTGCGCGCCTTGCAGCCTCAACCTGAGCCATATCGACTGGTGGCGCGCCTGCCCGCGCTGCGGCGCGCCGTTCGGCCGCGTGCAGTGCAGCGAGTGCAACGACGTGCTGATGAGCGTTGCCGGACGCGACGAGCCGCCCTTCGACGCCTGCGCGAGCGCCGTCGCCTTCGACGATGCCGCCGCCCGCATCGTGCGCACTTGGAAAGATGCCGGCGAGCGGCGATTGGCAGGCGCCATGGCGACGCTCATGGCGCCGATGGCGCCGCCCTCCTGGCTCGCCGACCATCCCTGCATCGTGCCGGTGCCCGCCACCGCCGCCGCCCGCAGACGGCGCGGCTTCGACCACGGCGAGGAGCTGGCTCAGGCGCTGGCCGACCGCCTGGGCCTCGCCGTCGCGCCCGTGCTCGCCCGCCCCCGCAGCCGCGACCAGCGCGCCCTCGCGCGCCGCGACAGATTGGCGAATATGGAAGGCCGCTTCATCCCGCTGCCCGGCGCAAGCGCCTTCCCCTCGGTCATCCTGGTCGACGACGTGTACACCACCGGCGCCACGCTGTTCGCCGCGACCGACGCCGTCCGCGTCGCCGGAGCCGCCACCGTCCGCTGCCTCACCTTCGCCCGCGTGTGGTAACCCCCCCCCGACTCGCAAGCACATCGGCGCCGTCGGAAGCCATCCTCGCCCGAAAAACACGCCTCATGCATCGAGGCGTGTTTTTCGGGCGAGGATGCAGACGTGCGCCAACCGGGCGCAAAAAAGCGACGGGCCCGGAGGCCCGCCGCTTTCGCATATCGACTTGACACCGCGTGCTACATGGTGCGCTCACGCTGCTTTTGGGGCGCGGCGCTTGCCGCGTCGGAAAGCTCGGCCACGTCCACCGAGATGCTGTGCTTGATGGGCTTCCAGTTGCACTTCTTCACGAGCGCGACCAGCGCGATGGGGATATAGGTCATCATGAACACGGGGAACGTGAACATGTACAGAACCTTCTTGCCCGTGGTGGAGCGGATGGAGTCCCATTCCACGAACGTGGTCAGCACGCCGAACATGAACATGAAGATGAAGTAGTTCAGCAGGCAGAACAGGATGGACGACAGCGAGGAGGCAACCATGATGCCCGTGGACATGGCTCCGGTGAGGCTGAGGAACACGATGATGGCGTTGAACAGCACCGACACGATGGTAAGCAGCATGCCCGGCGCGATGGTCATGAGCATGTCGTAGCAAGCGAAGCGCGCGCCCTTGGGGTTCACGGCGATGCCTTTCGCCAGGCGGGCACCGTAGTGCCAGAACACCTGGTAGAAGCCCTTCGCCCAGCGGAAGCGCTGGTTCCACGAGTCGCGGAACGTGATGGGCTGCTCATCGTAGAGGATGGCCGTGGGCGTGTAGCTGATGCGCGTGCCCTCGAGAATGCTGTTCGCAGAGAACTCGATGTCCTCGGTGAGCAGGTGCCACTTCCAACCGCCGTTCTTCTCGATGATGTCGGCGGCTATGAAGAAGCCCGTGCCCGACACGGCGCAACTGGTGTTCAGCGTGAGACGCGCCTGGTTCAGGAACTTCGCCTCGCGCAGGAACCACACGGCGTAGCCCGCGGATATCCAGTTGGAGTCGTAGTTCTTGGAGTTTCGATAGCTGGTCGAGGCCTTCGCTCCGTTGTCGAAGGTCTTGTTCATCTCGCGGAAGTAGTTCACATCCAGCACGTTGTCGGCGTCGAACACGAAGTACGCCTCGTAGCCCTTGTCGGCGTAGCGCTCGCGAATGCACTGGAAGCCGTAGTCGAGCGCGTAGCCCTTGCCAACTTCCTTGTCGTTGCTGCGGGGAAAGACGATGGCGCCTGCCTCGCGGGCCACGCGCGCGGTGTCGTCCGTGCAGTTGTCGGCGATAACGAACACGTCGATGAGCTCGGACGGATAGTTCTGCACCTTGATGGAGTGGATGAGGTCGCCGATGACGGCGCTCTCGTTGCGAGCCGAGATGACCGCGGCGAACTTGTGGTTCTTCTTCGCCGTGAGCTCCTTGGGCTTGCGCGTCAGCACCACGAACACGTAGTAGAGCTGATACGTGTAGCAGATCGTGAACGTGAGAAACACGCAGAAGTTGAATATGTCAACGAACGAGATCTGCGAAAAAAACTGGTCCAGCACCTTTGCTCCTTTGTCGGGCCGCGAACGCTCCTTGCGGCCGTGCCATCGCGCACCCGTCCTGCGGGTCGCGCTCCGCCCCCCTGGTGTTGTTCGGTTTCGTCTGAGGGTTGTGCGGAACGCCGCCTGTTCGCCGCTGCGGCGCTCTGGCTGTAACGCGTTCCAAGCTGGACAGATTATAGCGGGTGAGCAGCCGTTCGGGGCAACAACGAGTCCGTTCGTTACCGTTTCTTCCGAATTCGAGGTCATAAATCACCGGTATTCACAAAGGTTCTGCATACGAACTTCATAACTAGGTCGGTTCGGCTATGATAATCTGAGAGATCGAGAATCGCACGTTCCCTTATATGTCAATGGAGGCATACCCTTGAACCACGATATCAAAGACATCGCCCTGGCCGACGAGGGCCTCGCCCGCATCCTGTGGGCGGACCGCGACATGCCCGTGCTGGCGTCCATCCGCGAGCGCTTCGAGCGCGAGAAGCCCTTGGACGGCGTGCGCATCGGCGCCTGCATGCACGTGACCACCGAGACGGCGAACCTCATGCGCGCGCTCTCGGCCTCCGGCGCGAAGGTGACGCTGTGCGCCTCCAACCCGCTGTCCACCCAGGACGACACGGCCGCCTCTCTCGTGCGCGACTTCGGCATCGACGTGTTCGCCATCGCCGGCGAGGACGCCGACACCTACAACCGCCACATCGAGGCCGTCATCGCCTGCGACCCGCAGATCGTCATGGACGACGGCGCCGACCTCGACACCGCGCTGCACACCAAGTTCACCGACAAGCTGGCGCACGTGGTGGGCGGCACCGAGGAGACCACGACGGGCGTCGTGCGCCTCATGTCCATGGCCGCCGAGGGGACGCTCGCCTACCCCGTGTTCAACATCAACGACGCGAACACGAAGCACTGCTTCGACAACCACTACGGCACGGGCCAGTCCACGCTCGACGGCATCGTGCGCGCCACGAACCGCCTCCTGTGCGGCCGCACCATCGTGATCTCGGGCTACGGCTACTGCGGCAGCGGCCTGGCCCTGCGCGCGAAGGGCATGGGCATGCGCGTCATCGTGTGCGAGGTCGACCCGCTCAAGGCGCTCGAGGCGCACATGGAGGGCTACGAGGTGATGCCCGCGGCCGAGGCGGCGCGCTTCGCCGACGTGTGGGTGACCGTGACCGGCAACTGCAAGGTGGTGGACGGCCCGGCGTTCGAGAACATGAAGGACGGCGCCATCGTGTGCAACTCCGGCCACTTCGACTCCGAGATCAACCTTGAGTGGCTGGAAGACCACGCCACGAAGAAAGAGGAGATCAAGCCGCTGGTGGAAGAGTACACGCTGCCGGACGGCCGCACGGTGATCGTGCTGGCGCAGGGCCGCCTCGTGAACCTGTCGTGCGCCGAGGGTCACCCCGCGTCCGTGATGGACATGAGCTTCGCGAACCAGGCGCTGGCCGCCGAGTACCTGTACCTCCACGCCGGCGAGCTGGAGAACAAGGTGTACGACGTGCCCGCCGCCATCGATACGCACGTGGCGCGCGTGAAGCTGGAAACGCTGGGCATCGAGATCGACACGCTCACCGAGGAGCAGATCAAGTACATGAGCTCCTGGAACTTCGAGACGCTGTAGGATCAGACGAGGGATCGCCCTTTCCTGCAGGTAAAGAACCCGGTGCATGACGCATCGGGTTCTTTTTTTACCTGATCGCCAACGTCGGCTCGGCGCCTCATGACGAAGCTACGACGCCAACCCGCGCCTCGCCAAGAGAGCCCGCTCGTTTTGCAGCAGGCCCTCCACAAGATAGGCTGCCGCGCACGAACGCCCTCGCACGGATGTGTCTCGGAGCAGCGTCGTCGCGCGCCGATCCCACCCCGAACGCTATCGCGAAATCCTGGTAAGTTCCCGTCGATATTGCTATCCTCATTTGCGGATAAACAGGAGGGACAATCGTTCGACCTGGGGTTTCTTGATCGAGACGAGCAGCTCGGCCGACTCGAGACGCGGAAAAGCTCGCATATCGACGCGAACTTGCCCTTTTTCCCGCGCGCCCCCTGGAGCCGGCCTCCTTCGCGCCCCGCATGGGGACTTCCCCACGTGGGACGCGAGTCGCCCCTAAAGGCACATGCGGTAGATGCGCTCCACGTCTTCCGCGCCCAGGCTGCGCAGGCCCGGGATCCGACCGCCGCCGCAAGCGTGGCGCGCCATATCCTGGAAATGCGCCTCGTCGATGCCGAGCTCGGTCAGGGTTCCCTCAAGCCCCAGCGTCTCGGAGGCGAAGGAGCTCACGCGCTCGATCGCCCTGCGAGCGCCTTCTTCAGGCGAAAGACCCTCTTCCACCCCGAACACCGCAATGCCCAGACGATAGATGGCGGACGCGGTCCCGTCGTCCAAGATGTACTCGAGCCAGCGCGGGGCAAGGATGGCCAGGCCATGACCGTGCGTGATGTCGTAGTAGGCGGACAGCTCGTGCTCCATCATATGGCACGCACACCCGTGCACCGTCCCCGCATCGAGCACCGTGTTGAGCGCCATGGACGATGCCCACATCAGGTTCGCACGCGCCTCGTAGTTCTGAGGCTCCTCCAACGCCACCGGGGTCCACTTCACCACCGTGCGCATGACGGCCTCCTGCATCTCCAGGACCAGGTCGAAGGTGGCATCGCCGGCAAGGTAGTAATTGTCCAGCACGTGGTTGAAGATGTCGAACGCGCCGCACGCGGTTTGGTACGCCGGCAGGGTGTAGCTGTGCTCGGGGTTCTCGAAGGCCACGCGGGGGATCAGCGCGCTTCCGCCCAGGCCGATCTTCTGGTTGACGTCCATGTTCGAGATGACGCTCCAAGCATCCATCTCGGAACCGGTTGCAGCGTTGGTGAGCACGACCGCCACGGGCAGGGCATCGGTCACCCATGCGCCGCCCGCGACCAGGGGCCATACGTCGCCGTCCGCGGTCTTGGCCGCCGCGGCGACGCCCTTCGCGCAGTCGATGGCGGACCCGCCGCCCACGGCCAGGACCACGTCGATGCCGTTCTGCCTGCAGATGGCGGCGCCCCTGTTCGCGGTGGTATGGCGCGGGTTGGGCTCGACGCCTGCCAGCTCGAACAGTTCCATGCCGGCGCCTTCCAGAAGGCCGCGCACCTCGTCGTACAGGCCGCTCTTCTTGATGGAGCCGCCACCGTAGACCATCAGCACCTTCGTGCCGAAGGCCGCGAGCTCTTCAGGAAGGTGCTCCAGCTGGTTCTTTCCGAAGTACACCTTGGCAGGGTTGTGGAAGATGAAGTCGTTCATAGTGTTGCCTCTTTCCTATCCTCTTGCTTTCCTTCTTGCCTTCTTGCACGGGCTGCCCGGCAGACGGCCCGAACCGGCCACCGTTCAGCCGAAGCTCCCTTACGCAAGCCCCAAGCCCTCGATCCAGGGCGCCACCTGATCGAGCGCATCGGGAAGGGCGCTCCTTTCGACGGTCAGGCCGTCCAGCAGGTTCGCACCGGGACACAGATCGCGGATATCGGCCAAGGCGCCGTCGATGCCGCTGCCGCCGCTCGTGCAGAACGGCGCGACCGCCTTGCCCGCCAGGTCGTGCTGCAGCAGAAACGAGCGCATCACATGCGGCAACCGCCCCCACCAGATGGGATTGCCCAGGTAGACCGCATCGTAGGCATCCCAATCCGGCACCGCGGCCGCGATCGGCGGCAGGTAGCCCTCGTCTTGTTCGCGCCGCACCTGGGAAGTCATGGCATCGTAATCGTCGGGATAGGCGTCGGTCGTCTCGATGCGGAACAGGTCGGCACCCGTCGCCTCCGCGATGCGCTCGGCGACGGAAAACGTGTTGCCCGAGTACGAGAACACCGCCACGAGCGCCCGCCCGCCGTGGGCCGCGGGCTCGGGCTCGGACGCAACGGACTCGGCCGGTCCGCCCTCCTCGTCCGGCGCGGGCGCTTCGTTTTCCTCAACCTGCTCCTCTGCCGCAACGCATCCGGCGAGCATGCCGCCGCCGAGCACCGCCATGCCGAAGCCGAACGACCCCATGACGAAGGTGCGCCGGTCCAATTCGCTTTGTCTCATGCTGACTCTCCTCTCGCTTCCGTCCTTCGAGTCTACGTCCTGGAGCTGATTCCAAGTCAAATGGAAATCATGTGCAGAGCGATCAACGCAGAATGCGGACGAGCTCGATGCCCTCCGACTCGCCGCGGTCGCGGCTGTACAGGCGCTCCACGGAATTGTTCCAGTGCTCGTGCACGCCGAGGCTCTCCACCGGGTTCCCTGCGCCGTCGCGGTACGCGGCTCCCGACGGCGGTGCAGATGCCAACGCGGCTTCGTGCAGGTAGTTCTCCACGCCCAGGTTGCCCTCGAGCGCGGCGTTGCGGCTGACGACCGCCGGCTGGTTGATGAGGAAGTCGGCGCCCACCGAGTCGATGGCCACCGGATCCTGCGACAGGAAGATGCTGGCCGCGAACCCGCCGTCGAAGGGCGCGCCCTCCCACTGCGCCGCCTCGCGCGTGACCGACGCGCCTTCCGAGGTTGCCGGCACCAAGCCGTCCAGCATCCACAGCATCGTCTTGCCGCCCAGCAGACGGTTGGCGAACAGGTCGACGAGCACGGTGTACATGCCCATGGCCTGGCCGGACACGTAGCGGTGGATGCCGGCGGCCTCGGGCGGTCGCAGGCGGCTGGAGTTGACCAGCGAGCCGAAGTGGTTCTTCCCGCACAGCGTGAGGCCGTAGCTGTGCCCCTTGAGGCTTGCGAGGTTGATCAGGTAGTCGGCCTCCGACACGCAGGCGGGCACCACGTTCGCCGCGCCCGCCACGTCGGCCGACCAGACGACGGGCGCGCTCTCGTCGCCTGCGGCGTCGTTCGGGCCGCCCTCGTCGTAGTAGCGGAAGCGCACGCCGGCAAGCGCGCCCTCCGAGCAGAGCTCCATCATATGCGCCGGGAAGATGCGGCACGCGTCGTACACCGCGATGTCGCCCGCCGCTACGCCCGCGTCCTCCACGAGCGACAGCAGCAGCGCACGCAAAAGAACCGGCGTCGTATAGCTCATGGCGCTGTCCTCGTCCGCGCCGAACGTGCCCGCGCCGTTCATGTTCGCCTTGACGGCGATCCGCTGGCCCGCCCGATAGCCGCCCGCGCGCCCGGCGCGCGCGTTGTGCGCCTCGAACAGCACGCGCCATCCGGCCGCCGCATCGTCCGCGCCCGCCGCCGCAGCCACGCCGTCGTCCACCATGCGCCGGACCGCGTCCTCGTCGAAATGCTCGCGCTGCCACCAGTAGCCCGACCCGTCCCAGGTCACGGCCGCCGCGTCGCGCACCCAGGCCACGCGCCCCGGCCTTGCGCCCACGCCGCGGCCACAAGGCTCGTGCGGCGGGAATACGGAGTCGTACGGCTGCGGCTCGGAGGAGGAGGCGGGGGCAGGTTCGAGCATCGGCGAGGGCTCGACGGGCGCTGACCCTACCGCCGGCTCCGCGCCTTCCCCGCCCGCGCATCCGCCCAGCATCCCGCCCGTCAACGCCGCCGCGCCTATCGCGGCCGCACCCATGACGAACGTGCGCCTATCCATACGCGCCTCCTCCATCGCAGCTCCCTTCGTCAACGTTTCTCTGATGTCGTGCCGATCCTGCCGATCGAAAACGCTTCGTAAAGCGGCCTGAAAGGGAACCATCCCCTTTCAGGCCGTCGCCTCCCTACAAAACGCTCGCGGCATAGAACGCGTAGCGGGCTACAGCAACGCCGGCGAAGGCGCAGACGAAGGCGAGCACGGGGGCAACCGCGCCGGGCAGCCTGCCCTTCCAAGCCAGCAGGCCGAAGGCCGCGCCCGCCGCCGCCAGCACGACGGCGGCCGCGAACGGCAGCGCGTCGTGGCCGAGCCCCGCGAAGTGCGCGGCTGTCAGCGCGATCGACGCCACGACCAGCGCGCCGAGCGCGGCGAAGGCCGCGGCGAACGCGTCCGAGCGGTACGCGCCCTCGCGCATCAGAGCCCACAGCGCGGAGCCCATGGCAAGATCGCCCAGCACGAACAGCGGCAGCGTCTGCCACGCAGCCCAGGCGGGGTTGCCGTAGCTCGTGAAGTACACCCATCCCATGATACACATGAGGGCGCCCGCTGCCACGGCGGCCACGACGCGCACAGCGCGCGGGCTGGCGCCTCGGCGCAGCAGCAAAACGAAATCGACCAGCATCAGCGCCCCGAATGCGATGGACCAGTACGCCTCCTCGGCGATCATCGACGAAGGGTTGCTCATCGCCAGCAGGAAGCGCTCGGGGCGCCCGAGGTGCCCGAGCACGCCCAGCAGCCCGACGCCCAAGAGCGCGAGGCATACGAGCGGGAACAGCCACGGCCGCTTCGGCTTGCGATCAACATCCGGAAATATCGCCGCCGCCACGTACGCACCGGCCGCCAGCCCGCCCAGCGTCGTGAACAAGAACAAGGGAAACTCAGAGATCATCGTCATCATCCGTCCTCACTTGGATCCAGGCGCGGCGAACGACCCGCCGCGCCGACTCTTCCTGCCAGGGCTTCAGCCCTCGCATGCCGCCAGCTCGTAGTCCTCGATGCCGAAGGGACGCGTCTGCTCGAGCGCCGCCAGAGCCTCCTCGACGGCGGCGAACGCCTGCGCCTCGGGCGATCCGGCGACCGCTCCCAGCGCTTCGAACTTTTCGCCCGACGCCGAAACCTCCTCGGTCCACAGCGCCGACTCGGCCAAGAACGTCGCATCAAGGGCGACGAACGCGGCCAGCGCCTCGGCCGCTTGCGGGTAGAGCACCGCCGTCGCAGAGCGGCGCAGGCCCTTCGCGTACTCTCCCAGCCACGCTGTCATATGCTCGACGACGAAGGACTGCTGCGCGCGCAGCCCGGCCGCCAGCTCGCGCACGTCGCCCGCGATCAGCTGCGCGAGCGAGAACCGCGCCTCGCGCGCCATGAACGCGCATTCGAGCGCCACGTGGTCGTCGGGCACGCGCTGCAACTTCCGAGGCTGCACGCCGCGCGCCCGATACGCGGCGCGCACGGCCAGGGTGCCCTCCTGGAACACGGTCGGCTCGCCCGAGCGGTGCGGCGCCTCCCACGGTAGCGCCGGCAGCGCACCGGGGCCTACCAGCACGCGCACGTGCTCGTCGCGCGCCGCCTCCAGCAGGGTGGCGCGCCCCTCCGCAGCGGCCAAATCGGACAGGAAGCGCCCGAAGCCGCGCATGGTCTCGTCGTCCTCCGCGTACTCGTCCACCGCGTCGGCCGTCGCCCCGCCCAGCAGGGCCTCGAGCACCGCCGCGTCCGGAGCCGCGCCGAACAGCTTGTGGAACAGCGCGTACAAGCGCGCGCGGGCGAGCAGCAGGGCCTCGAGCGCGACGGACTCGCCCGTCGGGTCGGTCGGCGCGCTCACAGCACGACCTCGTTGAAGTCGCTGCGCTGCGCCTCGGGCGACGCGTGCAGCAGCAGGTTCGGCCGCGTGGTCGCCGCCGACGGCAGCACCGGCAGCTCGCTCACGGCGTCGCCGTGCTTCGCTCGCAGCTCGTCCACGTCGCCGAACTCGATGGCGCGCATGGGGCACGCGTCTGCACACACCGGGTTGCGGCCGTCCTCGCGCAGCGCCTTGCAGGCGTCGCATTTCACGATCATGTTCTCGTCCTCGTCGAACTGCGGCGCGCCGTAGGGGCACGTGATCATGCAGTTGCGGCATACGACGCAGCGGTCGTCGATATGCTGAACCGTGCCGTCGTCGGACTTGAACATGGCGCCGGTGGGACACCCCGCAACGCAGGCCGGATCGTCGCAGTGGTTGCACGACACCGTCAGATGGAACATGCCCACCTCCGGGTACGTCCCGCATTCGAAGCTTCCCACGCGCCGGGTGCGAGGGCCCGCCGCTTGCAGGTTGTGGCGGTCCTTGCACGCCACCTGGCAGGTTCGGCAGCCGATGCAGCGCTGCACGTCAACGTAGAATCCCAAGCTCATGGTTTAAGCCTCCTTGCCTTCGTACATGCCTTCGGCGACGTAGGCGGGCGTTCCTTCGGCGTCGATGCCGGCAGCCAGGAACGGGCCGCGGTCGCAGTCTTCCACCAGCGCCTCGCCGTCGTACTTCTCGATCTCGATGAGCAGGCTGTTGTACCCGTCCACCTGGGGGAAGTAGTTCGACTGCTGCCCGTCGGACAGCATCTGCTCCGACCCGCCGCGGTCGACGATGCTGTCGGGGTCGCTCTCGTCGAACAGCGAGCGCACGCCGTGCGGGATGCCGACGGTGCCCGGCATCATCCCCTGCAGCGGCTGGGCGATGCGCAGCATGCGGCCGAAGTCGTTGTAGCACACCACTGTGTCGCCCGCCTTTATGCCGCGCTCCTCGGCGTCCTGCGCGTTCATGAACACCGGGTTCCTGAACGCCTCCTGCGTCCACGTCATGTTGTCGTAGCAGGTGTGCGCGCGGCGCATGTAGTGCGGCGTGTACGCTTGCAGCGGGTAGGCGCCCTTCACCTTGGCGTCCCAGTCGGCGAACGTGTCCTGGTAGCCGCGGTTGGGCACGAAGTAGTTCGCGTAAGGCTTGATGGGCTCGGAGTTGAGCCCCGTGCGGTTCACGTTGTCGGCTTTGAACTGGCAGTATATCTCCAGCTTGCCCGAACGCGACGGGCGCGGCCACGCGGTGTCTGCCACGACCACCTCGCCGTTCTCGCCGATGCCCAGCTTGTCGTCGCGGTAGCCGACGTAGTTGCGCCTGTCGTCGGGAGAGCGGCGCGCCACGTACGAGCCGTCAGCCATGAACTGGTCGAACGATATCTTGCCGTGCTGCTCCGGATAGTTCGCGTGGTGCTTCCGGTTGTCATCGGCCGTCCAGGTGATCACCGGCTCCCAGCGGGAGAGGTCTTCGGAAAGCTCGCGCATCCCCAGGAAGTAGCCCAGCCACTGGTCGTAGTTGCTCTTGGGGTAGGCGTCGTCCGCGTCGAAGCCCATGCGCTCGATGATGTCGCGGCAAATGCGTTTCTCCTCGCGCGCCTCGTACATCGGCTTCACCAGCGGGCGCCAGGCAACAAGCGCGTCCTTGCGCTGCTTCTGCCCGTTGCCGTCGCCGAAGGGGCTCGGCCAGCAGAGCTCGCCCCACTCCTCGTCGTCGTTGCCTTCCCAGTGGGTGGCCACCGGCAGGATGATGTCGGCGAAGGAGGCGGTCAGCGAGTACTTGATCTCCAGCGAGATGCAGGTGTCGGCGGCGCGCATCACCTTGATGGCGGTGGGCAGGTTGCCGCGCGTCTGCATAAAGTTCGAGTTGGTAGCGAACATGAGGCGCGGGTTGACCGGCATCTCGCGCGCCGCGTGATAGGTGGGCGTGTTCGCGCGCAGCTTGGCGGGGTCGTCGCCCGATCCTAGGTCGTAAGGGCCCTCGGACGAGGACAGGTACTTCCCCTCTGCCAACGAGCTCCACCACGAGTTGCCTTCGATACAGCGGTTGGGGCCGGTCGCTCCCGGCGAGCCCACCAGGTTGTCGATGTAGGCGTACTCGCCGCCCGCATGCTGGATGAGGCGGTAGCCCGAATCGCCGGCGTCCCACGTGTAGATGGCGGCCGAGCCGTGACCCGACTTGCCGTAATGGCCGCCCAGCGCCGACACGGTCATGAACGCCTGCGGCAGATTCTCGGCGCCCAGGTAGCGGGAGGCCGCGTAGCTATGGAAGAAGATCACCTTGTTGTCCTTGGCGGCCAGTTCGGCGTACCACGTGATGTCCTCCACCGGCGTGCCGCAGATCTCGCTCGCCCATTCCGGGGTTTTCGGCGTGCCGTCGTAGGCGCCCAGGATGTAGTCGCGGTAGTTCTCGTCAGTCGCCGCGTCCTCCGGCATGGTCTCGGGCGTGAAGCCCACCGTGCGCTCGTTCACGAAGTCCCAGTCGATGACGTCGCCGCGCTCCTCGTCCAGGCGGATCATCTCGTAGATCACGGCCAGCAAAAACGCCGTATCGGTGCCCGGCCGCACGCGGATCCAGCGCGCGCCCAGCTGCGCGGCGGTCACGTTGTAGCTGGGGCCCACGTACACGAACCCGGTGCCGGATTCCTTGGCGTTGTTCAGCCAGTACATGCTGGAGTGCTGCGCCCAGGCGGGGTTGCAGCCGTACAGCACGATGGTGTCGGCGTTCGGCAGGTCGTACTTGTCGGGGCCCATCATGATATCGGGGTGATCGCCCCAGGAGTACAGGCCCAGCGCCTCGGTCTGGAAGGCCCAGCAGCCGAACGACTCGGTCTCGGTGTTGTACACCGCGCCGCCGATGACGGGGAACATGGCCGAGCCGGGCGCCCAGCGCCAGCCGTTGCAGATGACGGCGTCCTGGCCGTACTCGGCGTAGACGCGCTTGAGTTCGCCTACCACCAAATCGAGCGCCTCGTCCCAGCCGATGCGCTCCCACTCGTCCTTGCCGCGCAGCTCGCCGTGGGCGTTTTCGCCGCCGCCCGGCTGCCAGCTCTTGCGCTTCATGGGGTACTTGATGCGGTCGGCGTTGTACACCTGCTGGCGCAGGGACCGCCCGCGCAGGCAGCCGCGCTGCTGCGGGCAGTCGAAGCTGTCCTCGCGGGCGTCGTCGGTCTTCTGGCGGACGACCACGCCGTCCACCACGTAGCCCATGTTCAGGCACATCTGGTTGCAGTTCTGGTGGCAGTGAATGGGCATCCACTCGCCCGCATCAGCTAGGATACTGGTATCGGACGCCACGACGTGCGCGACGTCCGATCCGGCATCCTGCGCGGTGCCCGTCGAGCAGCCGGACAGCCCGAACGCCGCCGTCGCCGCTGCGGCCGCCGCCGTCCCCTTCAGGAAATCACGTCGCTTCAGGCTTTTGTCGAGCAGGGACATATGCTCCCCTTTCTCCTTGAGTTGCACGGTTTCTCTCTGCTGCCGATACTAAAACCGGCGAGGCGCTATGAAAAATGCCTATAATGAATTGTTCTTCATACCGGTTTTGTATAGCTTTGTTGAACGAGCGACAGGAGGGCGTCGTGGAACTGAGGACCTTGGAGTACTTCCTGGCCGTCGCGCGCGAGGGCAACATCTCGAACGCGGCGAAAGCCCTGCACATCACCCAGCCGACGCTCTCGCGCCAGCTGTCGTCGCTCGAGAAGGAGTTCGGGCGCGAGCTGTACACGCGCGGCCCCAAGGGCATCGAGCTGACCGATCAAGGATCCATCCTGTGCCGCTACGCGGAGTCCATCGTGGAGCTGGCGCGCAAGGCCGAGGAGGACATGCTGCCCTCCGAGCGATCGATCGGCGGCACCGTCCACATCGGAGCGGGCGAATCCCAGGCGATGACGCTCATCGCGCAGGCCATGGACGAGGTGCGGCGCACCTACCCCGCCGTCGATTTCGCCATCCACAGCGGCACCACCGCGGAGCTGAAAGACGGGCTGGTGCGCGGGTTCTACGACGTGATGTTGGAATGCGAGATGCGCGAGCACGCCAAGATGAACGCCATGCACCTGCCGGTGACCGACGTATGGGGCGCGCTTGCGCTGCGCGACAGCGCCGTGGGGCGGCTCGAGGGCATCTCGCCTGCCGACCTGGCGGGACAAGGCATCATCGCCTCGCGCCAGGCGCTTGCGGGAACGCTGCGCGACTGGGCGGGCGACGCGCTGGATCGGATGGACGTGGTCGCCACGTTCAACCTGCCTCTGAACGGCCGCTACCTCGTGCGCCAGGGCATGGGCTGCATGCTCACCTACGAGGGCCTGTTCGACGCGAGCGAGAGCAGCGACCTTCGCTTCGTTCCCTTCGCCCCGCGCTTCGAGGCTCACCAGGGCCTCGTCTGGCGGTCCTCCATGCCCAACAAGCAGACGCGGGCCTTCCTCGACGCCATGGAACGCGTATGCGCGAGGCATGCGGAAGACGACGCAGGCATCTCGTAGACCGTACGCAACCGTATCGGCGTTTCCCGCCTTCTTCGCTCCCACCCCCTCCTCGCGTCGCCATGAAACCTCCATTTGACTTGGAGCCTGCTCCAAGGGGCACACTGGAACGCGACAAGACGATCGACGCATCGCATACGACGAGAGGAAACCCCATGGGAAAGAGCGTCCTGGTGGTATCGGCCAGCCTGCGCCCGACCAGCAACTCGCACGCCCTCGCGCTCGCGTTCGCCGAAGGGGCGCGCGAGGCGGGCCACGACGTGGAAACGGTCAGCCTACGCGGCAAGCGCATCGAGTTTTGCCGCGGGTGTTTGGCTTGCCAAGCCGGCGCCGCATGCCCGCTGAAAGACGATGCGGCCGCCATCGTGGAGCGCATCGTCGCGGCCGACGCCATCGCGTTCGCCACGCCCATCTACTTCTTCGAGATGGCCGGTCAGATGAAGACCCTGCTCGACCGCAGCAACCCGGCCTATGCCGCCGATCCTGCGTTTCGCGACGTGTACCTGTTGGCCACGGCGGCCGACGAGGACGCCCATGCGTTCGACGGGGCGACGAAGGGACTGCAAGGCTGGGTCGACTGCTTCGAGCAGGCACGCCTCGTGGGCGTGGTGACCGCCACGGGAGTCGATGCGCCGGGCGCCATCGAGAAGCGCCTGCACGAAGTCAACCGCGCACGCCTCATGGGATGCGGGGTTTAGACGGCGCACGGCCGCCGGCCAACTCAAGGGCTGCTTGAGGTTCTTCATGCCTCCCAAGCATGGTGAACCTTTCAATATAAGCATTGCTATCGGTTGAGCAGCGCGGTATGTTGACAGCAGGATGAACGGACTTCCCCACGACCTGCTAGGAGGCGTGCTATGCAAATCGCCGAAGTCGCGAAACGCTACGGAATCTCGGTCGACACCATTCGCTACTACGAGCGCATCGGGCTCGTCCCCCACGTCACCCGGCTGCCCAACGGCATCCGCGACTTCACCGAATACGACTGCGGCTGGGTGGAGTTCATCCGCTGCATGCGCGAATCGGGCGTACAGATCGAGGCGCTCGTGGAGTACGTGGCGCTGTTCCAGGAAGGCGAGCACACCGCCGCCGCCCGCCTTGAGATTCTGGAAGAGCAGCGCGCGAAACTGGTCGCGAAGCTCGAGGAGATGCAGGCCACCGCGAAGCGTCTCGACGCCAAGATCGCCAGCTACCGGCCGGGCGGCGAATGCTCGGACGGCGGCGACGAATGGCTGCGCAAGGAATAGCCCGCTCTTTTCCTCGCACCCTCTTCCCAACGCGAAAGGAGCGCCCCTTCCCGGCGCTCCTTTCAACGCGTCAGGGAAGGCAGTGGATACGACGCATGCGGCCCCTCCCCACATGCTATATCCCGTCCCCTTGACGCCTCTCGCACACCTCGCACACCCCCGGACCGTCATGGCATTTATATATGATTAAAATCATCATGGACAAAAAGGGCTAGTATTCGGTAGTTTTTTACAGAGTTTTGCGGGCTTCAAAAGGTCTTGGTTACAAAAACGCCTGGTAGAGAGTGCATCCGGATTTACACGACTCATTAAAAGTGCAGATTCGCGCATGTTTTTGTCCATGACTTTATTACTTATATAACGATATGGGAGGACAAGCAGCAAGAAAAGCGGCCCGCGATCGACTAACGCTTGACGAACCTTTTTCAAGTCGGGCTCTCTTGCGTCAAGGCCAGAAAGCACCCGCATGCCAAAGGTTCCGCAGCGGCCTCAGCTTCCCCATGCTTTTCAGGCATGAAGATGCTTTCATTATAAGCATTGGCTATTCGCCTATCTCGGCGGTACGGTAGAGGAGGAAAACAAGCACTGTTCGCACTACCTTTGCTGGAGGCTGCCATGGACACCGAAAACCGCACAAGCCGCAAGCGCAACGCGTTCGCAACCGCGTTGCTGACGACCCTCGCGTTCGCGCTCGGGTTCGCCGAGTTCGTGCTGATAGGCATCACGCCCGACGTGGCCGAAGGGCTGGGCGAGCCGCTCACGCTCATCGGCGATCTCGTGGGCTACTACGCGCTGGCCTGCGCCGTCGCCACGCCCATCGTAGCGCTCGCCACGGCGCGCGCCGACCGCTTCAAGGTGATGGCGGCGCTGCTGGTGGTGTTCAACGCCGGAAACCTGCTCACCCTGTTCGCCGACGGCTATGCGCTGCTGCTCGTCTCGCGCGTGCTGCCCGCCGTCACGTCCGGCACGCTTCTGGCCCTCGCGCTCACCTACGTGCCAGACATCGTCGAGCCGAAGCGCGTGGCCGCCGTGCTGGGGCTCGTGCTGGCGGGCTTCTCGGTGTCGAGCGTCGTCGGCGTGCCCATCGGAGCGGCGCTGGCCGACCTGTTCGACTGGAAGGCCGCCTACGCGTGCGTGTTCGCGCTGGGCTTGGCGGTGAGCGCCGTCCTGCTGCCGACGCTCCCCCGCACCCCCGCGCACGCGGAAGGCGCAGCTCCCACCCTCCGCTCGCAGCTGCGCCTGCTCGCCGACGGCCGCGTGCTGACCAACATCGCCATGATCCTCGCCGGCGCGGCGTCCACCTACGTGTTCTACACCTACCTCGCCCCCATCCTCGCCGACGTCGTCGGACTCGACGCCGCGGGCACGAGCCTCGTGCTGCTGCTGTTCGGCGCCGCATGCGTGGGCTCGAACCTGCTATCGGGCTGGGTGGCCGGCCGCTTCGGGCTGCGCGCGCTGCCCGTCGCCTTCGCCGCGCACGCGGCGCTTTTGGCCCTGCTGGCCGTAAGCCTGCCCGCGGGCGTCGTCAGCATCGCGAACATCCTCGCGGTGGGGCTGCTCATGTACGTGATGAACTCCACCGTGCAGATGCTGTTCCAGGACATCGCGCGCGCCGACTACCCCAGCGCGCTCACGTTCTCGGCGTCGCTGCATCCCATGTCGTTCAACGCGGGCATCGCGCTGGGTTCGTTCGCGGGCGGGCTCGTGGTGAACGCGGGCGGGCTTCTGGCCACCGGCCCTGCGGGCGCGCTGTTCGCCCTGGCCGCCGCCGCGTTGGCGCTGGCGCTCGTGCGCATGACCGCGCGTCGCAGCGTCGAAAGCGCCGCCGAGGCCGCTCGCACTGCGGCAACCGCCCGCGAGCCGAGGTAGCCAGGGCCCTTTCCCGCCGGCAAACGCTGCGAAAAGGTTCCCTGTTGCACGATGCTCCATCCCGCTCGATGCCTGCGGACAACACGGCGAAGGCCTGTTCATGCACGCTTTTGTCAACCATTTCTTGGCATTTGAGGCTATTTTGGTTGACAAAAGCGTGCATGAGCGAGAAAAACCCGCATCCCCTCGAAAACTAGCAAGCCCAGGCGCACTCCCCCCCCTGCCCGTCGCGTCGGCAATGCCTCGGGTTACGGGGTATTCGCGCGGAACCTCCCGCAAACGCGCATGATAGGCTATCATAGACGCAGGTGATCGGTGCGCACCCACATCCGCGCCGCACGCGATGCGAGCCGCCGGCGCGGCGCGTCGCGCGAATCCCGCAATGATGCTTGGAGATACGCTTTGAGTTCGACGTTTCAAGACCTCGGCCTGTCCGAGACGACCCTTTCCGCCGTCGAGCGGATGGGCTTCACCGCCCCCACCCCCGTGCAGGAGCAAGCGATCCCGTTGGTCCTCGAAGGTCGCGATGTCGTGGCCGCCGCGACCACCGGCACCGGCAAGACGGCCGCGTTCGCGCTGCCCCTGTTCGAGCGCATCGGCCGCGCCAAGCGCCCGGGATCGCCGCGGGCGCTCGTCGTGAGCCCCACGCGCGAGCTGGCCCAGCAAATCGACGCCGCTTGCACGCAGCTGGCGAAAGCGTCGAACCGCCGCATGCTCACCGTGATGGGCGGCACGAAGTACAAGGGGCAGATCGCGAAGCTCGACCGCGGCATCGACGTCCTCGTGGCCACGCCCGGCAGGCTGTACGACCTCATGGAACGCGGCGTCGTCAAGCTGCGCGACGTGGAGGTGCTCGTGCTGGACGAGGCCGACCGCATGCTGGACATGGGTTTCTGGCCTACCATGAAGAAGGTCGTGGCCGCCACGCCCTCTTCGCGCCAGACGCTGCTGTTCTCGGCAACGCTCGACCGCAAGGTCATGCAGAGCGTGTCCTCCATCTTGAAGGATCCCGCGTTCGTCGAGGTGTCCCACAAAGGCGAGACCGCCGACACCATCGACCAGTTCATGATCCCCGTCGGCCCGATGAAGAAGCCCGAGCTGCTGCGCCTCGTGCTCCAGCAGCGCGGCAGCAAGCGCGTCATCGTGTTCACCGACACGAAGACGCGCGCCGAGATATGCACCGGCCAGCTGAAGCGTGCAGGCTTCCGCGCGGACTCCATCCATTCCGATAAGACGCAGGTGCAGCGCAAGCGGGCGCTCGAGGGCTTCAGCAAAGGTGCCATCGACGTCCTCGTTGCCACCGACGTGCTGGCCCGCGGAATCGACGTGTCGAACATCGAGTACGTGGTGAATTACGATCTGCCCGAGAGCCCCGAGGACTACGTGCACCGCATCGGCCGCACAGGCCGCGCCGGCGAGACCGGCTACGCCATCTCGTTCGTCAGCCCCGAGGCGAAGGCGCAACTGCTCGATATCGAGAAGCTGCTGGGCGAGCGCATCCCCACGCTGGACATCGACGGCTACGACGCGACGGAGGCGGAGAAGGCGCTCGCAAGCCAGTTCGTACCCAAGGCGACGGTGGGCAGCGCGGCGTTCTCGCGCTCCCTGCGCCGCAACGGCGCAAGCGGCTTCGGCCGCAGGCGCTAGCAAACGTTGCTAGCGGGGGTATTCCCTTTGCGGGCGGCGAGGGGATTGCGGCGCTTCGGGGTCGTGGGTTTCGGGCAGGTACGCCTCGTGCGTGATCACCGGGAATAGGTCGGCGGGGTCGGTCGCGACCTCGCGCCCTAAAACCCTCCCGAGCTCCTCGGCGAACGCATCGGTTCCGAGATCGCGCGGACTCGCCACCACCACCTCGTCCACCAATGCCGGAAGCGGCACTTCGCACGCCAGAGACGCTGCCGCCGTCGCCGCGATGACCTTGCTGACGTTGCCGTTCATAGATCCTCCGATCCACGGGGAGGCGAGCCGGCTTGCCGGCCGCCGCAAGGCGATCATAGCAAACGACCGCATCCGCCACAAGCGCGGCGCCGTCCGAGAGAGCACGCGCCGCCCGCCCGCAGCCCGCGAAGCGCCGGCCCCGCAGGACGATCGGAAAGCCAGCAGCCGCTTTTCTACACCATGTTCGCGAGACGCTTGGCATGCCAGGCGTCGAAGATGCCGAACAGCACGTGGAACAGGCCCGTCACGCCAATGGCGAGGACGGTGAACAGCACGGTCATGCCGAAGGTGAACGGCTCGATGCCGAACAGGCCGTGCAGCACCGTGGCTCCGAGCACCGTGCCGCCCACCACCACGACCAGCAGCGCCGCGCGGATGGGCGTGAACGGGATGGACAGACGCACGATCAGAAGCGCGCCGATCCAGGCCGTCAGCAGCACGCACAGCGTGGACACGTGCTCGTAATCGAGGTGCAGCACGTTGTAGCCCACCGTGTTCACAATGAGGATGGTGAGCACCGCGCAGATGGCGCCGGGGATGGACTTCACGATGACGTTCTCCAAAAAGCGCCCCTTGATGCGGTCCTTGTTGGGCTCGAGCGCCAGCACGAACGACGGCAGCCCGATGGTGAACGCGCTGATCAGCGTCATCTGGATAGGTTGGAACGGATACTGCCACGGCAGCAGGATGAACAGCACGGCCAGCGTCATGGACAGCAGCGTCTTCACGAGGAACAGCGACGCCGAGCGCTGCAGGTTGTTGATGGAGCGCCGCCCCTCGGCCACCACCTTCGGCATGGCCGCGAAGTCGTTGTCCACGAGCACGAGCTGCGCCACGTTGCGCGCCGCGTCCGAACCGGCCGCCATGGCCACGCTGCAATCGGCCTGCTTGAGCGCCAGCGTGTCGTTCACGCCGTCGCCCGTCATGGCCACGATGTGGCCCTTCTCCTGGAGGGCCACGACGAACGCCTTCTTCTGCTCGGGCTTCACGCGGCCGAACACGCTGTAGCGCTCGATGGCCTCGGCGATGGCCGCGTCGTCGGCCAGCGTGGTCGCGTCCACGTACGCCTCGGCCCTTGGCACGCCCACCTGAGACGCGATGCCCGACACCGTGCGCGGATCGTCTCCCGAGATCACCTTGAGGTCGACGCCCTGCTCCTTGAAGTAGCCGATGGTCTGCGCGGCCGTCGCGCGGATCTGGTCGTGGATGGCCACGAATCCCAGCGGTTCGGGCCTCCCCGCCAGATCGCCGTCCTCGGTGAAGCCCTCCACGCGCGCCAGCAACAGCACGCGCGCGTCGGCGGCCAGCCGTTCCTGCTGCTCGGCCACTTCGACGAACGCATCGCCCAGAATGAACTGGCCGGCGCCCATGACGTAGCTCTCCCCGTTCGCAAACGTCGCGCCCGACCACTTCTTGTCGGACGAGAACGGGACGGTTCGGACGGGCCGCAGCGAGCCGACGCCGCTTCGCGCATAGTGCTCGACGATGGCAAGCGCCGTGTCGTTCGGATCATCGTCCGCACGGGCGATGGAGGCGAACGCCGCGTCCACCGCGTCCTGCCCGACGCCCTTCACCGGACACACTGCCTCCACCTCCATCTTGCCTGTGGTGATGGTGCCCGTCTTGTCGAGGCACAGCGTGTCCACACGTGCCAGCGTCTCGATGCAGTACAGCTGCTGCACGAGCACCTTCGACTTCGCCAAACGCACCACGGCCACGGCCAGCACCGTGGACGTGAGCAGGATGAGCCCCTCGGGGATCATGCCCACGAGCGCCGACACCGTGGATAGGATGGCGCCGTTGGTCTCGACGCCGCCGAGGAAGTGCTGGCGCGCGAACAGCAACGCGCCCAGCGGGAAGATGACGAAGCTGACGAACCGGATGATGCGGTTCAGGCTGTTCATGATCTCGGAGTTCACGGCCTTGTGCTGCTTGGCCTCGGCGCTGATCTTCGCCGCGTAGTTCTCGGCGCCCACGTGCACCACGCGCGCCAGGACGATGCCCGCGTTCACGAACGAGCCGCTCATCAGCTCGTCGCCCGGGCGCTTCTTCACCAGCTTGCTCTCGCCGGTGAGCAGGCTCTCGTTCACGTCGCACGTGCCCGATACCACCTCGGCGTCGGCGGGGATCTGGTCGCCACGCCCCAGTTCGATGACGTCGTCGCGCACCAACTGGTCGAGCGGCAGCTCCGTCCGCGCGCCGTCGCGCAGCACGGTGGCTTTCGAGCTGGCCACGATGGACAGACGGTCAGTGGTGCGCTTCGAGCGAATCTCCTGCACGATGCCGATAGCCGTGTTGCACACGATGACCACCATGAACAGCATGTTCTTGTACGAACCGGTGACCAGCACGAACACGGCCAGGATCACATTGATGGCGTTGAACAGCGTGAGCGTGTTCTCGCGCACGATCTGGCGAACGGAGCGCGTGTGCACGCCGGCATCCACGTTCACCTCGCCGCGGGCAACCCGCTCCTCTACCTCTGCCGCGCTCAGCCCGCGCGGTTGCACCTGTTCGTCCATGCTTCGAAACTCCTCACGTTGCGCGGGCGCCCGGCGCCGCGCGATTCGCTAGTCTTTGACGTTTACGCCCAGTCGGCGCGCGATGCCGGCAGCCTGGAACAGGTCCATCGAGCAGCCGCGCAGCTCCTCCATCGTATCCGACAGCACGATATCGGCCAATCGACACGAGGATAAATCCACACCGTTCAAGCTCGCACGGAAGAAGCTAGTGCCCGCGAAGCGCACGTCGTCGAATTCGACGCGGCGCTGTCGCAGCTCGGCCAAGTCAGCGCCGGAAAAGTCGGTGGATCTCACGCTCACGTCTTCCAGCTTCCCCTTCGCGACGGACGCGTAGGCGAACGAGGAATCGCGCACCTCCACGCGCGACAGCACCGCCTCCAGCAGGTCGGCGCCCGTGAACTTGCACGACGAGAACGTGCAGCGCGTGAAATTCGCCTGGGAGAACGTGGAATTTGAGAAATCGCAGTTCGAGAACGCCACGTCGGACGCCATGGCCCGGTCGAAATCGCAGCCGACGAACGAGCACCCTTCCACGCGGGACTCGGTCAGCTCGACGAGGGAGAAGTCGGCCCCCTCGGCCGCGTCCCCGCGCACGAGAACATGGGACACGCGCAGGTCGCCGCCGTTGTCGCGCTCGATCCAGCCGGCGAGGTCGTCCACCTCCGTCAGCTCGCCCGGAATGTCGGGACGGGCCGGACGAGGCGGCCGGGTATCGGCAGATCGGCGTGCGGACTCGGTCATGCGGGGTTCCTTTCTTCGCACGACCAGTATACCGAAGCGCCCGTGAGCTCGCCTCCGCGTCTGCGAGCCTCCACCGTTTATCGAATCAACGCCGCCACGACGGCCATCGCCGCGGCGAACAGACCCACCGCGGCCAGCGGAACGGCCCCCGCCACGTAGGCACGCCGCGGTTCCAAGCGGTAGTACAGCAGGTAGCACGCGAGGCTGGTCAGCAGCACGGCCACCGCAAGCGCTCCCAGCGCGATGGCGGATGCCGTCGCGATCGCGCGCCTCCTCTTCGCCGGCTCAGACCAGGCGCATGTGCAGCAACGGGAACGGACGGCCGGCGTCGTCGACGGGCGAGCGGCCCGCCACGACGAACCCTTCGTGCTCGTAGAACCCGACGGCCTGGGGGTTCTGCTCGTTCACGTCGAGCGTGCGCACGCGCGCATGCTCCACGGCATGCGCCAACAGCGCGCGCCCGACACCGCGCCCACGCGCCTCCGGCGCGACGAACAGCATCTCCAGCTTGCCGTCCTGCGACCCCGCGAACCCGCACGGCGCACCGCCGTCGTACGCCACCGTCAACCGCTCGACGCCCGCGATGCCCGACTCCGCCTCGGGGCGCAGCCCCACGATATCGTCCTCGGCGAGGAAGTCGTGCGTGGCGCGCACCGAGCGCTCCCACACGTCCACCAGTGCGGCCACCAGCTCGGACGAGCGCTCGCCCGGCGTTTCGATATGCATGCTCGCTCCTTTCCCAGCCCTCTGACGATTCCATTCTACGCGACCAGGGCGCAGCGGCGCCACCCGCCTCCAAGTTCGATGCGGCGAAAATCGCGATCGAGAGGTAAAAACGAGGCGGTCTGGTAATCCCACCATTTCGATTTCATTTTCTGATGAAACGTCCGACCTGGGCAAACGCGCGAAGGCGGAACTCGTCGACCGTTGAAGCGACGGTTCGGGCCCCGCCAGGATTACCAAACCGATCGATTTTTACCGCAGGAGACCGGATTTCGCCTCACCCGCCGCCGAAGTGGCCCGCTGAACCGGCGAACCCTCAGTCCGCACCCCAGGCGCACGCCCCGCCGTCGAGAAGCGGGTCGAGCGGCTCGTACACGATCTCCTCCACGAACCAGCGGGGCTCCTCGTGGAACAGGAACGTATGCGCATGGCCCACCAGCACGTCGTAGCGCACGCCCTCGCCGCCCACCTTGAGCGACGTGCACCGCCGCACGCCCAGCACGGCGCGCACGGGGAAGCGCCGTCCGTCATGCCAAATTACGGCGCGCGGCACGATGCGCCCATCTTCGAGGAACGTCGCTTCCACCTCCACATACCGCTTCCGCCGCGCCGCTATGCCCTGCACCATGCCCCCGCTCCCCTCTCCATCCTGCCGATCCGCGCTCTTCGCCCGACGCTTCGTCGGCGGCCGGCCCGATTGGGCGCAAATTGAGAGCCCTGACAATCTCACGACCGAAAACCGTCGCACGGCCTCCCCGCCGCCCGAGAAACGCCTGACGGGCGAAAACGAGTCGCCCGCTCGATGTCGACGAGCCCTTGAAAAACTGCCAGGGCTCCCCTTTTGCTCCCGCTTCGGCCCGTCGCGCGTCGAAGGGGCCGCAGGTCGTCATCCTGAGCGGAAGCCGCAGACCTCTTCGCTTGCCCAGGATGACGGGCAGGGCACGGCCTCCGCGCAGGAGGACGACCCGCCCCTCGCCCCCCTTCAGTCGTAGAAGTAGCCCACGGGATGCACGACGTTCTCCTTCTTGATGTCCAGCCCCAGCAGGCTCTCGTCCAGCAGCTCCGCGCCGCGCTGGATGCAGGTGTTGCCGAAGCGGCGGCGCAGGTCGTCGATCGTCTCGTCCAAGTCCTCCAACATGCGCCGGCGCGCGTCGAAGGCCAGCTCCAGCTGCTGCGGCGCATCGCACGGCTCGAGGTTCGAGGCGCGCACGTGCAACCCGCGCAAAGGGTGCTCGCCGTCCAGCGGCTCGTTGGCCGCGAGCAGCCCCCAGGCCGTGCGCGCCACGATGCCGGTCACGTTCGTGGCGCGGCGCAGCGTGGTCTGGCGCGAGTAGCTGGCCAGGTCGCGCGCGCTGCGCACGCCGATGGACACCGTGGACGCGCGGAAGCGCGCCTCACGCAACCGCTGTGCCACGGACTCGGACAAGAGGTAGACGAGCGCCTTCGCGTCGGACGCGCTCACGATGTCGTGCGGCGCGGTCAGGCCGTTGCCGAAGCTCTTCACCGTGCGGTCCACCTCGTTTCTGGCCTGGTCGTAGGGCTTCACAGGCGTCGCATCCTCGCCCCGCGCGAACGCGCGCAGCACGAGCCCGATCTTGCCCAGGCGGCGGCGCAGCAGCTCGGGCGAGGCGCACGCCAGCTCGCCGATGCGGTCGATCCCCGACGAGTGCAGCTTGGCGCGCGTGGCGGCGCCGACGTACAGAAGCTCGCTCACCGGAGCTTCCCACACCCGGCATCGGTAGTTCTGCGGCGTGATGAACGTGATGGCGTCGGGTTTGCGGAAGTCGCTGCCGAACTTCGCGAATATCTTGTTCCACGACACGCCGACGGACACCGTGCAGCCCAGCTCGGCCTTGATGCGGCCGCTGATCTCGGCGGCCGTGCGCGCCGGGTCACCGCCCAGAAGCGGCAGCGAGCCGGTGAGGTCGAGCCACGCCTCGTCGAGGCCGAACGGCTCCACGAGGTCGGTGTACTGGTAGTAGATGCGCCGCGCCATGGCCGAGTACGCCTGGTACACCTCGTAGCGCGGCGGCACCACCACGAGCCCCGGGCACTTCGCGCGCGCCTCCCACAGCGCCTCGCCCGTCTTGACGCCCGCCGCTTTCGCCTGCGCGCTCTTCGCCAGCACGATGCCGTGGCGCAGCTCCTCGTGCCCGCCCACCACGAGCGGCACGCCCCGCAGCTCCGGCCGCTCGGCCTGCTCGACGCTCGCGTAGAACGCGTTCATGTCGGAATGGAAGATCACCCGGCGCTCGCCGGCGCCTTCGGGCGAGCCGATCATGCGCCCGCCGAACGTCTCGGGAACCCGCACCTCTCCTGTCGCCGCCATAGCTCCTCGCCGCCTTCCGCACCGCGTCTCGATCTCTTTGGAGAACGAATGTTCGCACACTGAAGCGCGGCGCACAAGCGAACAGACCATGGAGTTTCAGCGACGAGATATACCTATTGATCAGGTGATATATAAGCGTGCAGCCCTACGGTCGCACCGGAAAGGCGGCAGAACCGCAGGGTTGCACGGAAGCGACGAGCGCGCTTACGACAGGGCGATCGCCGGGCTGTCCTTCGTCACGATATGGGATTCCATCTCGCCGCCGAGGGCCGCCTGGGTGCGGGCCGCAAGATCGTCGAGGGCCGCTGCGAGGTCGTCGTGGCGCGCCGGGTCGACGGATTCCAGGATGAGGAACGCGTTCGTCGTGCTCTCGGTGAGCATGGTGCGCACGCCGTCGCGCCAGTTCCAGCAACGGCACACCGCGCCGGCGTCGTCGAGGTAGCACACCTCGCCCGGCAGCGTCTCGGAATCGGCCTCGTCGCCCAGCGCGCGGAACGCGTCGCCGCCCTGCGTCACCGTGAGGCGCAGGTCGCCGGCGAACGTGTCGATGTCCTCGCCGCCGCACGGCAGCGCGTACGTCAGCGACACGGTATTGTAGATGTCCACGAGCGGATTGATGGAGCCCACTTCTCGGCCGCCGCTCGCGCGCTTCAGAAGCGCCTCGATGGACGAGCGCGCGCCCTTCTTCGTCTTGAACTGCTGGAACGCCTCGCGCCACACCGCCACTGCGGGGTTCTTGCTGATGGTGGGATCGGGCACGTGGGCGAGCGCCGCTTTGTTCGCCTCGGCCAGCGCCGCCTTCACGTCCTCGCTCGACTCGTGCGCGTTGTCGATGCCCCGAGCCACCACGATGCCGATCTCCGCCTGGGGGAACAGCTCCCAAAACGCCGGTTCGATTGCAAACGATGCCATGATTCGCTCTCCTTCGTCTTCCCTGCTCCTTCTAGTCCGCGTTTCATTGTACCCGACGACGTGCGAGGCATCGAGCATTTGAAAGGTCTCGCCGTACGTTAGAATGGCCTCATGGAAAAGAACACCTTGAGATACTCCGGTATCGTATTCTTGGCCGGAGCCAGCTACGGCGCCCAAGCGACCACGGTGAAGATAACGTACGCCGCAGGCTTCACCTGGACCCAGGTGGTAGCGAGCCAGGCATTGTTCGCAGCGCTTTTGTTCGCAGTCGCGCTGCTCGTGCAGCGAGCGCGCGGCAAGCGTCTGGTCCCGCTTTCCCTCAAACAGACGATAGCTCTTTTGGCTCTGGGACTGAACACGTGCATCGGCACCGTGCTGTACAACTACGCGCTCACCCTGCTGCCTGTTTCGGTAGCCATCACGCTGCTTTTCCAGTTCACCTGGATGGGCATCGTCGTCCAGCTGGTGGTCATGCGCAGACGCCCGCGTGCGGCCGAGGCGGCAGCGGCGGCTGTTATCCTGGGCGGAACGCTCATGGCCAGCGGCATGTTCTCCGAATCGGTGGGCGCTCTTGACCCCGTCGGCATCGCATGCGGGCTGCTCTCGGCCGTCAGCTGCACCTTCTTCATGTTCTTCTCGAGCCGCGTCGGGCGCGGCATGCCGTCCGTTCAGCGCGGGCTCGTCGTGTGCCTGGGCGCGTGCGCGCTGGGCTTCGCGCTGTGCCCCGACTACTTCGCAAGCGGCGTTCTGCAGGACGGCATCTGGAAGTTCGGCCTCGTTCTGGGACTATGCGCGCTGTTCGTGCCGGTAGCGCTGTTCGGCATCGCCACGCCGCACCTGACACCGGGGCTGGCTGCCATCATGGCATCCTCCGAGCTTCCCTGCGGCATCGCCCTGTCGGCGCTCGTGCTGGGCGAGCCGGTTGAAGGGCTCCAGGTCGCCGGCGTCGTTGCCATCCTGGCCGGCATCGTGATCTCGCAGCTGCCCCACTTAGGGCGCAGGTCGGACATCGGCGAAGGGCGAGGCGCCGGGTGCCGCGCCCGGCGCCTCGCGGCGGCCGCGCGGCGCGTTGGGCGAGAAGCGCCCCGCCGCTGATCGCGCTCGACGACCTCGGCGCGCGCGAACGGCTCGGAGGGTCGTCGTCGGCCGAACTCGAGCTCGCAGCGCGCCGCCGCTCGCCTGCGCTTGGGGGGTCGTATACGGAATCCCATCTAGGACGGGGACGCGCTCAGCGCACGCATTCCGAACCGAAGCGCACGACGAGGGCAACCGCCGCGGCAAAGAGCGCCATACCCATCGCCGCGACGGCCGCCGACGCGAACAGCGAAAGCGCGAATCCCACGCCCACCAGCGCAAGCGCGCCGTACTCGTAGCACAAACGCGGGCCGCCCGGGAACAGACGCACGGCATCGAGGCCGCAGCAGAGCAGCGATGCGGCGCCGACCAGCACCGCAAGCGCAAGCGCGAGAGGAAGCGACGTGCCGCCGGGAAGCGTCGCGGCCACGGCGCCGCACGCGAGCAAGGTCGTGGCGGCGAACGCGGGCAGCGTGTCGAATGCCAGCAGTTCGAGCACGCCGAACGGCAGACGGTCGCGCACGAGGCGATTGCGCGCGTCGTCCCGAAACGCCCGCGTGGCCTCGCGCACGCCCTGCGGCATGAGAACGGCCACCGGAAGCCAGAACACGAACAGCACGGGGCCGCCCGCGCCGAGGAGCGCGAGCACCCCGAGCGGCACGACGAACGCCCCTTGCATCACGAGGCTCGCAAGGCCGTCGTACTGGCGCGCATGCGACAGCGCGGCGCGCTGCACGAGGGCGAGGCGGCCCTCCCCGCGCGGCAGGGAGAACCGCACGGGACGGTCGGCCAGCTTGCGGCGACGCTGGTATTCGGCGATGTCGTTGCGGTCGAGGGGCGACAGCATGCCGAACCGGCAGAGATCGGCATGCAGGGAGTTCTCGTCGATAACGCGCGTCATATCCACGCGCGGCGCAAGCAGGGCGAGGGCGATCGCCGCGACGGCGAGGACGAGGAATCCGCCCACGGAAAGAACCGCGAACGTCGCAGGAGCCAACAGCGCATCGGCGCCCGCAGCCAGCGCGACGCCGCACCAGGAAACGGCAAACGCCACGAGAACGAATGCGGCCGCAGCCGTGTGCCATCCGCTCCAGCCATCGCTTGCCAGCCGGACGAAACCTACGACCCAGCCGAGCGCAACCGCAGCCGCAGCCAGCGCCGCACCTGCGAGCGCCACCGCGGCCGGCGCGCCCGCGAGTACGGACGCGCTCTCCAACCCCACGCCCAGCAGAAACCCTAGCGCCGCCCCGGCAGCCGCGCCTGCGAAAGCTTGCACTCCGGCCGACACGCCCGCGAGCGCCCGCGCGCTCACCGCGCTGGCCGCCAGATAGGCTATGTCGGGATGCGACAGCTTCAACGGCGTCGTGCGCGCGCCCGCGATGCCGACGCGCAGCAGGACGAGCGCCACCGCGAGCAGCGCCCCCTGAACCGCGAGCGAGCATACGGCGGCGGCGAGGCCGACGAAGACCCCCTGGATCGCATCGACGAGCGCTGCGGCCATGAGCGCGGCCCACACGAGCATGATGCCCACCGCGTACAGCTGGTAAGCGCGCTCTCCCCAGCCGCCGTCGTCGACGCCGGCGCCCACGAGGTGCAAGGTTCGGTTCAGAGCCGAGCGCGCATGGCGCGCTCTCAGCCACAGCAGCAGGCGAACGTCATGCATCGTCGCCTCCGAAGCTCGCGCCGAACGCGTTCCGCACCATGCGTCCTTCGCCTCCGTCACGCGCATCGAGCACGGCGAGGCGGCCGTCTTCCAGACGCAGCAGCGCGTCCGGCCGCAGGTTGGGCACGTCATGATGGCAACTGGCCAGCACGGCCGCGCCGGCGCTGCGCGCTTCCTCGATAAGCCCGCTCAACACCCCGGAGGCGTCCGGGTCGAGCGGCCCGTACGGTTCGTCGAGCAGCAGCAAGCGCGGCGCGCGGGCGAAGGCCAGCACGAGCGCCAGTTTCTGACGCATGCCGCGCGAGTATGCCGAGGGCAGCTGGTCGCGATGGCCGTCGAGGCCGAAGAGAGCCATGAGCCGCTCCGACGGGTCGTCGTCGGCGCTCATACGGTTCGCCTGCCGCACGAAGCGGATATGCTCGCCCGCTGTAAGGTCGTCGTAGAACGAGGGGACGTCGGGCACGAAGGCCAGCAGGCTTCGCTGCGCGCGATCCGCGCCGTCGAAGCGCCTTCCGCACAGCTCCACCCGCCCCTCGGCAGGCGCGTCCCAGCCGGCCAGGCAGCGCAGAAGCGTCGACTTACCCGCCCCGTTCGGCCCGGTGAGAAACGCGACCTCGCCCGCCCGCAACGAAAGCGACGCGCCGGCGAACACTTCCGTCTTGCCATAGCGATAGGCCAAGTCCTCCACATACAGCACGTCCGCTTCGCTCATAGGGCCTCCAGTCGGTCGAACAGCGGCTTGAAACGCGAATCGCCGGCACGTTCGGCCCAGACGGGCTGCGCTGCCACCATCTGCGCGCACTGCCGCCTGAAGTCGATCGCGCCGAACCGGGTTTCCGCGATATGCTCCTGGCCGGGATCGACGCTCCAAAGCTCGGGCGCCCGATCGTACAGCGCGCTCTGGTTCCGGCCGTACACCAGCGTGCGCGCGTCAAGCTCCTCCAGCAAAGACGTAAAGCGCTCGAGATAGCTCGCGGCTCGATCCTCGTCGCCCGCCTGCAAACACGCGGAAGATGCGTTCGTGCAGAACGTGAGCACCGTCATCGGGCTCTGGTTCTGCAAATCGAACCCGGAAAGCACGCCTTCGCCGGCCCGCAGGAGCGCCTCCAGGTGCTCGGCGTCGTCGGCGTACAGCGGGATCTGCGCCGAGACGCAGCTTATGGCGTTCATCACGCACCAGCCCATCGATTCCTGGAACAGCTTCAAGCCGGCGTCAAGGTCGCCTCTCTGCTGGTACATGCTGGCCAGCATGAGATCGATGTTCGCCGCCGTCCTGTCGGGCTTGAGGCTTTCGAACAGGGCGATGCATCCGTCCAAGTCACCCTGCACGCTCATGACGGAAGCGCGCATCATCCGCGCGGCGCGCACAAGCTCCACATCGTCGGCATGCCGCTCGACGCGCTCGAACAGCTCTGCGGCGCGTGCGGCCAAAGCTTCGGCGCGGTCGGGGTCGAGGGTTGCGCGCTGCACGTAGAGCATGCCCATCTGCTGCAGCGCGGGCCAGCAGGAGTAGTGCGAACGGACGAGGTCCTCGGCGTTCGCGAAAGCGGCTTCGGGATCTTCGTCGAACTGCGCGAGCAGCCTCAGGTAGGCGTCTTGCAGATCGTCGCCCACCAGCTGCGGCCGATAGTCGAACAGCTCGTCCAGCGTGAGGTCGAAGTAGGCGGCGATGCGCGGCAGCAGAGCCACGTCGGGCATGCTTTGCTCCAGCTCCCACTTCGACACGGCCGCCTTCGTCACGCCCAGGTGCGCGGCCAGCTCGCCTTGCGTCACCTGCGCCGCACGGCGCTCGCGCGCGATGGCGGCTCCCAAGTTAATGTCGTGCATGCAAGGCTCCTTCTCCCGCTCGGCGCGCCCTGCCCTACAGTATGGGGAACGCGAGCGGTTGACGCAAGCGAGCATCGGTTGACTTTCCCGGGCGCGCGTCAACCGAGCGAGTGCGAAAGACCCTCCTCCGAGCCTTGTCCCCGCCCTCGGCCCTCGGCGCCCGATCGGAAGAATCCGTTCTCCCGGCTCGTGCACGGTTTCGAACGAAATGTTGCGTTTTCGCGAGAGCTGAAGATGCGCGGAGCGACACGGCAAACGCGACCTGGGGAAACGTTCGCAACCGGAAGAATGCGGAAGGCACGCGAAAGGAAGCTTACGGCGTTTCGTAGAAAACCGTGCACGGAAGGTCGAGCCCGCCGACTAGCCGAGCGCCAGCGCGCCCGAGCATCCAGCAGCGCACGCGATGGCGAAAAAGCATCGAATTCGGAACCCTGCGAGCCAACCTGCGGGGCGCCGAAAAACCCTCTTCTCCATAACGCCTGCTCATAGAAGGAGGCTTTTCCGACAGAGCGAGGCCGCCCCTCACGAAATGCGCGACCTCTTCCGAATTCGATAGTTTTTCGCCATTTCCAGTCCGACGCGCTGCCCGCAAGGAAGCCCGAGGAGGCCGTCGAGTCGTGGTACCGCTTCAACAAGGACGGGCTCTACTCCGCGTAGCCCGTCGGCCCGACCGGCTCCTGCGGCGCCGCATGGCCCAGCGGCAACCGCAGCGCCACCCGCGCGCCGCCGCCCTCGGCGGCGCTGCGGTTGGCCAATTCCACCGAGCCGCCATGGCGCGCGGCTGCCTCGGCGGCAACGTGGAGCCCGAGGCCGCTGTGGCCGCGCGTCGCGCGTGCGGCATCGCCCTGGTAGAAGCGCTCGCAGCCGCGGCTCAGAGCCTCCGGCGAGAAACCCGGGCCCTCGTCGGCCACGCTCAGCGCCAAGCAGCCGGCGGCGACGTCTGCCCGCACGTCCACCGCAACCGACGACCCGGCCGGAGCGTGCTCGACGGCGTTCGCCGCCACGTTCGCCACCGCCCGCTCCACCAGCGCCTCGTCCAGCAGCATCGTCTCGGGCAGGTCCGCGCCCTCGCTCCAAACGACGCGCACGCCGCTCGCCGCCGCCAGCGCCTCGACCTGCGCTCGCAAGCGCTCGAGCAGCGGCCGCAGCCGCGCCTCCCTGGGCGCGAACGATGCGCCCGCGCCCAGCGACGCGTCGATGAGCGCGGACACGTACGTTCCCATCTGGCGCGCGCCCTCGGCGACGTCGGCCGCGCACGCGCGCTGCTCGCCCGAGAGCTCGCCTTCCAACAGCAGGTCGACGTTGCCGCGCACCACGGTGAGCGGCGTCTTCAAATCGTGCGCGAGCGCGGCGATCTGCTCGCGCTGCGCCTGCTCGCCCCGCCACTGCGCCTCCAGCGAGTCCTTGAGCGAGGCGCGCATGTCGTCCATCGCGGCCAGCACGTCGTCGATCTCGCGCACGCGCGACGAGGCAACCTCGAAGTCGAGGTCGCGCTCCTCGATGCGCCGCACGGCGTCCGCGAGCGGCTCCATCTTGCGCGAGATCACCCGTGCGGCGCGCGCGGCGATGCCCACCAGCGTCAGCACCGACAGCACGGCGAGCGCGCCCAGCAGCAGGTTCTGCGGGTTCGGCAGCGCGTCGCGCAGATCCTTCGAGGCGAACTGCGGCAGATACTGGTACACGAGCACGCATACCGAGCCGTCGGCCAAGGTCACCGGCTCGTACCGCGTCATGCCGAACGTCTCGTAATCGATGGCCAGGCCGTCGAACGCGGCCGCGCGGGCATCGTCGACCGCACCCGCGGCAACGTCGCCGGCCGCATACGCGCCGTCCGGCGAGAACAGCGCCCACCTGTACGCCGAGGGCACGGCGGCGTCGATCGCGTCGGCATCGGCGGAGGGCAGCGCGGCGAGCTGCGCCGACGTCTCGTCCAGGGCCGTATCGCCGTAGTTCGCCAGAAGCACCGTCCCGCTTCCGACGAGCACGCCGAACGCTGCGTACGCAACCAGCGCAAGCGCCAGCAGCGCGGCCAGCACGTAGGCGAAGTAGCGCAGGATGAGCGCGCCCAAGGGAAACCTGCGCCCGCGGCCGCGGCTCGCGCCGCGCGCTCCATGCGCCCGCACGTCCCGCTTCACGCCGTCCATTTGTACCCCACTCCCCACACCGTGTCGATGGGCTCGGCGCCCGCCACCTTCAGTTTCGCGCGCGCGTTCGCCACATGCACCGATATCGTCGACGCGGCGCTTTCCGCGTCCCATCCCAACACGTTCTCCACGATCTGGTCGCGCGAGAACACCTGACCGGGATGGCGCGCCAGGAACTCGCACACGTCGAACTCGGTCTTCGTCAGCGGCACGGCGGCCTCGCCCACGTACGCCTCGCGCGACGCGAGGTCGAGCCGCAGCGCGCCGAACGACAGCGCGTGCTTGCGCTCGCGCCGCTCCCGCCGCAGGTGCGCCGCCACCTTCGCGCGCAGCTCGGCCGCGCCGAAGGGCTTGCGCAGGTAGTCGTCCGCCCCCAGGCCCAGGCCGTACACGGCATCGTCCTCGGAGCTTCTCGCCGTGAGGAACACGATGGGCGCGTCCACCGAGCCGCGGATGGCGCGGCACAGCTCGAACCCGTCCGTCCCCGGCATCATCACGTCCAGCAGCACCAGATCGTAGCGGTCGAGCTTCAGCGCCAGCGCCTCCTCGGCGCATGCGGCGCAGCGCACGTCGTGCCCGTCCTTGCCCAGCACGCGTCCCAGCAGGTTGCGGATCGCCTCGTCGTCGTCGACCGCGAGTATGCAGGCCATCGTTCCTCCTTCCGTCTCGCACGAGTGTAGCACGAGGCATCGGCCCCGTTCCTTCAGGTCATCCGTTCCTATTCGCCGCTGCGACGCGGGTTCTCGAAGCGGTTCGCGGCCGCCAGCGCCACCGCCAGCACGACCGCCGTGATAGCCGTGCATGCGCACGTCACGGTCGCGTACGCCGCGGCCAGGGCCTCGACCTGCGCCTGCGCCCCCATGCCCGCGGCGATGGACAGCTCCAAGGGAAGCGAAGCCAGACGCGAGGGCCACGCGAACGGCACGAACGCGGCCGCCCCAATGCTGAACGCTCCGCTGAACGTGCCGGTGACCAAGCCGTTCGCCAGCCCTCCCATCAGCGTCAGCGCCGCGATGAAACCGAGCGTCCCCATCCCGATGGAGGCGTTGCGACCGAAGCGCAGCGCGACGCACCACAGGATGGCGTACGAGCACAAACTGCCCAACGCGATGCCCGCCGTCGCAAGCGCCACCGCAGCCGTATCGGGAAGCGAACGGCCCGCCAGCGCCAGCGCGCCGCAGAACAATGCGGCTGCGATAGCGGCAGCCATCAGGCACAGCGCCAACAGCGCCGCCAATTTCGCCGCCAGCGCGCCGCGCCTCGACGACACGCCCAGCACGTTCGCGCCCTCGCCCGCCCGCTGCTCGGCATCCGCCGCCAAGCCGCAGGATATGCCCGCCAGAAGCGGCGCGCCCGCGCCGAGCAGCTGGAAGAACGCGTCGGTTCCCAGCAGGGAATCCCATGCCGAGAACGCGAAGTACGCACCCGCCAGCGCGCCGAGCGCGACAGCCAGCGCCACATGCAGCACCACAAGCGGCGAGTGGCGCATCCTAACCGCCTCCGAGCGCAGCGCGCGCCGAAACGTCACGCGCGCCCGACCGGGCTCCGCCTCGCAAGTTCGCGTCCCGGCCTCGGGCGCCTTCGCGCGCGCCTCCGCCCCGGCCATCAAGCAGCCTCACGCTTCGAGAACCACGTCGCCCCAGCCCATGCCAGCACGGCGAACAGCACCGCGGCCACGACGATGCCGACCACGGCCTCCCAACCGAACGCGCCCAGCGCCTCGCCCGCCTCCAAGGGCACGCCGGACGGCGCCACGCCCAGAAGCGGCGACACGGCGCAGAGCGTCGTCGCCGGCGGGAACGCGAACCACGCCGCCGACGAGTACAGCGCGATACCCGCGCCCAGCTGCAACAGCACCGGAATTGCGATGCCCGCAAGCGTCCCGAACCGCACGGTCAGCGCCAGCGCCGCAGGAACCATCCACGAACTCGCAACCGTCAAGATGGTCGCCGCGGCCAGCCCCTCGGCAAAACCGGGGGCATCAACGCCCATCGCTCCAAGCGCCGTCGAACAGACCAGCACCGCGAGGTTCGCAGCGAACGCCAGCGCCAGCGCGTAGCACACCTTCGCCCACCACGTGCGCGCCGGGGGAAACGGCAGCGCCAGCACCGAACGCAGCTTCTGCCGAGCGTCGATGTTCGCCACCGAGACGCAGATGAGCGCGATGGCGACGGGCATCATGAGCACGTACCAGAAGTTCCACAAATACGTTGCGACACCCCCGGTCGCGCCCGTGCCAGGAATGACGCCCGAGGACAGCACGCCCAGCGCGCAGAACGGCAACGGCGCGATCAGCGCCACCTTGCGCGGCGCCCCGCGGCGGCCCTTCAGCACCTCCGCTCTGAACACCGAGAAGAACGGCCTCGTCCGCGCCTCCATCATGCCACCGCCTTCCCCAGGCACACGTCCATGAACAAACGCTCCAAATCGACGCCCTCGCCGAGTGGAGCCTCGTAGGCCAGACGGCCCTCCACGATGATCCCCACAAGATCGGCCATATGCTCCACCTCGTTCAGGATATGGCTCGACAGCACCACCGTGATGCCGTGCTCCGGAAACGAGCGGACGAGGGCACGCAGCTCTTGAATGCCCACCGGATCAAGGCCGTTGGTCGGCTCGTCCAGGATCAGCAGCCTCGGATGACCCACCAACGCGAGCGCGATCCCCAGACGCTGCTTCATGCCCATCGAGAACTGGCCCGCGCGCTTCCTGCCCGTTTCGGGAAGTCCCACCGTGGCCAGCGCCTCGTCGATACGGCTTTCGGGAACGCCCAGAAGCGACGTGCGCACGCGCAGGTTCTCCCGCGCCGTCAAGTTGTCGTACAGCGGGGGCGACTCGATGAGCGCCCCGATATCGTTCAAGTCGTCGCGCGTCCACGGACGACCCGCGAAAGCGATCTCGCCCGAGGTGGGCCGCAGCATGCCGCACAGCATCTTGAGCAGCGTCGACTTCCCCGCGCCGTTCGGCCCCAAAAGGCCGTACACCGATCCTTCCGGCACATGCAGCGACACCCGGTCGACCGCTTTCTGCCCTTTGAACGTCCTCGTGAGATCGTTCGTTTCCACCATGAATCCCATAGAGCCTGCCCTTTCTCTTGCCTGAGAACAGGATGCGCCCGGTTTATAAAGATTCGTTAAAGACCGAAACGTTTTCCGCGATTCCGCAGCCACCGACGGCGTATCCCCGTTGACCCCGACGCTGCGTCATGGTCTACCATGCGAAGAGCAGCATCGTCACGCACACGTCAGGAGGCCCCATGCCGTTCGCGCCCGTTGGAACCCCCGCGCCGCCCTCCCGCGCCCTGCCGCGCATGGCGATCGCCCTGCTCGCCTGCCTTGCTCTATACGGCATCGACCTCGCCTGCATGGCAACCGTCCCCGCAACCGGATTCGACTTCGCGTCGGGATTTGCGATGCCGTTCGACCTCATGGTGTTCGTCCCGGCGGTCTTCTACCTCCTCGTGGTGCGACGCTACAGGCTGTCGCCCTTGCTGGTGCTGCCGGTCATCTGGCTGGGCGGCCTCGTGTCGCTGCAGTTCGCCGCGCCCGACAAGCCGTCGCTGCTGGCGCCGCTCGGCCTGTGCGCCGTCGGAGTGGAGCTGGGCATCGCCGCGCGCGAGGTCCTCCGCCTCGTCCGCCGCTTCCGCACGGCGAAAGCATCCTCGGACAACCCGCTCGACTGGTTCTCGGACGCGTTTTCCGCTCTCGTTCGCAATGAACGGGTCGCGCGCATGGCGGCGCTCGAGTGCGTCATGTGGTACTACGCGTCGGCTTCGTGGCGCCGCGCGCCGCACATGCCGCACGGCTACCGGGCGTTCTCGTCCCACCGGCAAAGCGGCTACGTCGCCGCGGTCGGCGTCATGCTGGTTCTCATCGCCGTCGAGACGGTCGCCGCGCACCTGTTGGCAGCACGGTTCAGCGTCGCGGCCGCATGCGTGTTGACCGCACTCTCCCTCTACACGATCCTCTGGATGATCGCCGAAGCCCGCGCCGTCGTGCTGAACCCGCTTCTGGTGGACGATGTCGAGCTGGTGGCGCGCTGGGGCATGCTCGTCTGCGAGCGCATCCCCCTCGACCGCATCGCGCGCGTCGGTTCCCAGGATCCCGCTGTCCCGAAGAGGGAGCTTCTGAACCTGGCGGCCATGGGCGGGCAGGCGTTGTGGATCGAGCTGGCGGAACCCCTCGAAGTGCGCGGCCTCACCGGAAAGCCCCGCCTCGTGCGCGCGATCAAGACCACGCCCGACGATGCCGCCGCGTTCAAGGACGCGCTTCGCCCGCGAAGCTGACGCGATCCTTACCCTTGCGCTTCGCCTCGTACAGCGCACGGTCGGCCGCGTCGAACAGCGATTCGTACGTTCCTCCGTCGATACCGGCCAACGCTCCGCCCACGCTGAGCGTGACGAGCGCGCGGCCTTCGCATCTTTGCCCGTTCACCCGCAGAGCAGCCCGCTGCGCCTGAACGAGATCGGCGTGCGGCAGATACGCGACGAACTCGTCGCCGCCGATACGCGCAACGATGGCGTCGTCCGACGCCAACGCCTCTTCAAGCGACCGCGCCACGTTCGACAGCAGCTCGTCGCCGGCCAGATGGCCGAACGTATCGTTCACGCCTTTGAAGTCGTCGATGTCGATGACGAGCAGAGCTCCCACGCCGCGTTTCGCACCGGTGCGCAACAGCGGGTCGATGAGCTCGGAGGTGGCGCTCTGATTGAACAGCCCGGTCAGAGGATCGCGTCGCGCCTGGTCGGCGAGGTCTTCAAGCTGACGACGCTCCGCGGTGATGTCTCGCCAGCTGCCGATGGTGCGCACGGGCGCTCCGTTGCGGTCGTACAGCATCATGGCGTGCATGCGCGTCCAACGCCAGTCGCCTTCCGGCGAGCCCCCGAAAAGACGACGCACGTCGAGCGTCACCGACTCGCCGCCCTGCAGCGCCTCGGCCAGGCGCTCGCAGTCGTCGGGATGGATGCGCCCGCCTTCTGCGATCATCTCGGTGTAGCGCTCGATCCGACGCTCCTCGGGAAGCGCGCTGCCGTCCGCGCCGGGCGCGCGCTCGTACTCGACCAGCACGTCGCGCTCGATATCGTATTCGAACAGCACGTCGGTAACGCTGCGCAGCGCGATGCGGTAGCGCTCCCGCTCCACCGCGAGCGCGATCTCCGCCTCCTTGCGCGACGTGATGTCCATGAGCACGCTGCCGATCTTCACCGCACCGTCCTCGGTTTGCACTTTGCGACCCGAATCGAGCACCCACGCCAGCGTACCGTCCTTGCGGCGCGCGCGGTACTCCGTCTCGTACGTAGGCCCCTCGGCGAAGCAGCGCGCGACATCGGCGAGCGCCTGCGCGCGATCGGGAGCATGCACCATGCCCACCGCCGTGCCGCCGCTCACCTCCATCAGCTCTTCGATGGTGTAGCCGAGCATGCGCGCCAGACCCTCGTTGACGTAGGACAGCGTGTACACGTCGTCGTCCTCGCTCATCTTGAGGCCGCCCGTGATGTTGTCGGTGAGCAGATCGATGGTGGCCGTTTTCTCGCGCACGAGCTGCTGCAAGTACTCGTAGGTCTGCCTGCCGGCCTCGAAGGGGAAGTACCGCTCGTCCCTCATCGCCCGATAGGGATTCGACGCATGGACATGGCGGATCTTGAGCTCTCCGCCCGCATCCACCAGCTCGTAGCTGCACCGCTGGCGCTCTTCGATCACCAGCTGCGAGTCCTCGCGCGTGCGCACATTGTAGCGACCCATCACGGTGCAACTGCACTCCGTGACGTTCACCAGGTAAAACTCCTCGTCGAAAACCTCGCACGGAGGCGCAAGCGGCGCGCGCTTCGTCAAATACGACACGATCTCTTCGGCGCTGGTCGAGAATTCCACCTCGCCCGCTCCTATCCACGAGAGATCGTCGGAAAAGCGCTCAACCACCTGCTCGATGCCCGTTCCGGCGTAAAACCGGCGCACCGTGTCGCTCACGAACGACAGCGCTTCGTCGAACAGCGGGTTCATCGCACTCCTCTCGCCTGCCTCCCGAGCGAAAGCCTCGGAGGCCGAGACGGCTTGCTCACCGTCCCCCTACGCATTTCGTTCGAAAGAGTATAGCGCGCCGGCGAGCAGAAGGCTCTGTGAAACCCGCGAACAGTTCGCGTACCCTACGCGTTGGCCGCCGGAACCAGCATGAGAAAGCCCGCCGCAAGCAGCGTCGCCCCAAACGAACGACGGAATCGCGTCGATTACCGCCGAAAACCGCCGACCTTCTCGCGCGGCGGGGTGCCGACGATCGCGAATTCGCTCCAGCCGCGCGCCTTGCAAAATCGAGGGATAGGCTCGCAGCGAGTTCTTGGAGTAGGCAGCTTATTCCTGTAGGTATGTCAGGGGCGTTCTACCCCTAACTACGAAAAGGGCCACCGGCGAAAGAGCCGGTGGCCTGGTGTTCCGTGGAGCCAGTGACAGGAATCGAACCTGCAACCCACAGTTTACAAAACTGTTGCGCTACCGTTGCGCCACACTGGCGTGCGCGTGAATCGCGTGCGTGCGTATTGTACGACATCATGCGCTTCCGGAAAAGCGTTTCCCGCAACGCCCACAAGCATGATGGGCATCATCGCTCGAAAAACACGGAATCGCTTCCGAAAACGTGTTTTTCGAGCGATGATGCGCGCCCGCTGGCCAAGCCCTCCCCCGCTGCGTCCGCAGGACGTCGGCGCCCCTAACCAGCCGAGGTTCCACCCGGCTCGTCGATCCTCAGCGCGCGGTACAGGCGGTCGGGCACGAGGCTCACGAGATCGTCGGTCCAACGCACGAGGTCGGTGGGCGCATCCGAGCGGAACCAGTCGTTCAGCACCTCGCACTCCAGCTTCGAGAATATCTCCACGATGAACCGCATGTTGTCGTTCACGGTCACATGGCGGTACTTCTCGAGCGTCTCCAACAGCACCGTCTTGCGGTTCTCGGGCATAACGGTCTGGCCGAAGGGCGTGTTGATGCTGTACTGGATGGACTTGCGGTAGAAATCGCGCTCCTGCGCGATAAGCCGGAGATGATGATAGTACCCTGTCTTCCAATCGATGGTGCGCCCTATCTCGTTGAGGTAGAACTGCCGGCAGAAGATGGAATGCCACCAAGGGATGTCGTATTTGCTTTGAAAATGGCGGTAGAACGTCTGCCGGGATATTCCCGCGTTCTCGCATATCTCGGCGATCGTGATGCGATCGAGCGATTTGTCGACGGCATGCAGTATCTTCATCTTCGTGCGCAGCTCGGGCGATCCGAAGATGTCCTGTCCATGAGCAAGATCCGGCAGCATACAAAGCCTCCTCTTAGAGCACCCCGACTTGAACCTGCAAGAAACCTGTCAACCGAATTAAACATACAGCACCGAAACGCCTGACAGCACGTTACATTCTTGCACAATTGTCCGGCATAGTTGACAATCATATTCTTTAATTCCGCAACTCGGACATACGGATGACCTTGTGCAACGGCACCGCGACACCGAACGGACTGCGCCCTTTGAATAGCGTTTCCCAGCCCATCACAATATCTTCACAGAGAGGTGGACACGCCACCCGAAGACCTTGAAGGCGGCGCCGGAAGCGCTGCCGGAGAAAGGAGACTGTCATGGCGAAGATAGTCAATTCTTGGAACGACTGGGATCC